>DATDED010000061.1:0-5666 GCA_036523455.1 Gemmatimonadales bacterium | reverse complement strand
CACCTCGAAGACCTTGGCGTCCGCGTTGGGGCGTTGTTCGCCGACGTTTGCGACGCTCGCGACGGTGCCGGAGAGCTTCTTGGTCGGATCGGCGTCGAGCGAGATCCCGACCGTCTGGCCCACCGCGATCTTGCGGACGTCGATCTCGTTGACGTAGGTCACCGACTCCATCTGCGTGAGGTCGGGCAGGGTGGCGACCCCGGGATCCCACGACGTCACCTGCGAGCCGGTCGTGCGTTTGCGCCCGTTCCATTCCTTCACGTAGATCACCATGCCGGGCGACGGCGCCCGGATCGTGAACCCGGCCATCACCTCCTGCACCACCTGCAGCAGGCCGCGCTGCCGCGCCAGGTCGGCTCCCACCTCCCGCATCTTGGCCCGCGACTGCTCGGTCTTGGTCGTGTAGTCCGTCCGGGCCTGGTCGAGCGCGCGTTGCGCCTTCTCCAAATCGATCTCCGCCTGCCGGCGCACCGTCGGCGCCTCGTACACCGACCCCTCCTTGGCGAGGCGCTTCTCTTCGAGCCCCAGCTCCAGCGTGTGGATGTTCTCGCGCGCCGCCGAGAGCGTGAGGGCCGAGTCCAGCATCGCCTGTTCGTATTGCGCCTGGGCCTTCTGGAGGGCGAGCGTGACTTCGTTCAGCTTACTGGCGAGCGTGGACCGGTCGAGCTCGGCCACGACCTCCCCCGCGCGCACCACCGTGCCCTCCGGCACGATCGAGGAGATCTTCATCTGGTAGGCGCCGGCCTGCATCGCGTTCGGCGGGGCGGTGATCTGCACGAATTGCCGCGCCCGCAGCTCCCCGGACGTGGTGACCGTGACGGTGAACCGCCCGCGCTTCGCCGGCGCGACCAGGGTGGCGTCGCCGGCGTCGTGCCCGTGGGCGACGAGCCACATGCTGGGCACTCCGAGGATGGCGACGACGGCGGCGATGCGGACGGACCGGGAAGCGGGGAGGTGCATGGCAAATCCTCGAGCAGCGCGCAGTCCTCAAAGTGCGGCCGGAACCTGCCTGGGACAAGGAAGACTTTGTCCTACGTGTCCCGGGGCTCGCCGCGACGCCCACTCTGGGGTAATGTCTCCGGGACCGGAGATACAGTCACCATTCAGGAGCTACGATGCGTAATCGATCCTGTTGCGTGCTCGTCACTTGCGCCGTCGCCACCCTACCCACCATCGCCTTCTCCCAGACCGCACCCAAATACCCCGACCGCGCCGTGCGGCGCGACATCCCGCTGACGGGGATGATCCGCCACGCCTTCGCCGCGGGAACCCGGGATTCCACCGGTCGCCCCGGCCGCAACTACTGGCAGCTCTGGACCGACTACACGATCAGTGCCCGCCTCGACCCCGCCACCGGCGTGCTGACGGGACACGAGCGGGTCCTAGTGCAGAACACCGGCGACACCGTCATGACCCGGATCGTGCTGCGGCTCGACCAGAACCTGTTCGCCGCCAACGTGGCGCGTGCCGAAGTCGTCACCGAGATCACGGGCGGCATGCAGCTGACGGCGCTGAGTCTCGACGGTCAGCCGGTCAACCTCACGCCCCCGCCGCGGGTGTTCCGGCGCGGGCCGAACGGGGAGTCGCCGCAGGTCATCCTCGCCGCGTACGACACCGCGCAGACGGTGGCGACCGTCACGCTGCCGACGCCAGTCCCCGCGCACGGTTCCGTCACGCTCGAGGCCGACTGGCGGTTCACGGTGCCCAAAGTCGCGCCACAGACCCGCGGCGACCGCATGGGCGCGTGGGGGGATTCGCTCTATCAGGTCGCCCAGTGGTATCCGCGCGTCGCGGTGTTCGATGACCTGCGCCCGGGCGGGTGGGACACTGATCCCTACCTCGGGCCCTCGGAGTTCTACAACAACTTCGGCCGCTTCGATGTGAAGCTCGACCTCCCCGCCGGCTGGCTGGTGGGTGCCACGGGACTGCTGCAGAACCCGGACGAGGTGCTATCGGCGGTCGAACGCGAGCGACTGACCCATGTGCTCGCCGCTGACTCCACCATACGGATCTCGGGCCCCGACGAGCTCGGGCCGGGCAAGGCGACCGCGGCCGGCGATCGCCTGGTCTGGCATTTCGTGGCGGACACCGCGGGCGACGTCGCCTGGGCCGCCTCGAATCGGTTCGTGTGGGACGCGACCCATGCCGACATTTCGGGAAAAGGCGCCATCCCCGTGTACATCATGTATCTGCCGGGACACGGGCAACAATTCGCGGCTGCGGGCCCCACCGTCCGGCATGCGCTCGAGTTCTACTCGCGCCTGTGGATCCCGTACGCCTTCCCGATCCTCACCATGGTGGATGGGCCGGAGCTTGGCATGGAATACCCGATGTTCATCATGTCCAGCACCGGTGCCTCGGATCACGAGACCGGCCACCAGTGGTGGCCGATGATGCTGGGCGTCAACGAGACCTGGTACGGCTTTATGGACGAAGGGTTCAACCAGTACATGAACATTCTCTCGCGCGCGGACCGGCAGCATCAGTCCCCGAATCTCGACGGTGTAGGGCAGGGGTACGGCGCCGTCAGTGGGAACGAGCGCGAAGCCCCGCTGATGTGGGACGCCAACTACGGCGGCCCGATGTACGGCTTCCAGGCGTACGTCAAGGCCCCGATGATGCTCTCGATGCTCGGCGGCGTCGTCGCGGGGGGCGACAGCGCGGTGTGGCGCGCGATGAGCGAGTATGCCGGGACGTGGCGGTTCAAGCACCCGGCACCGTGGGACTACGCCTTCTTCATGAGCAACGCTCTGCACCAGGACCTCGGGTGGTTCTGGTACTCGTGGCTCTTCACTACCGATGCCGTGGATGGGTCGATCGCCAACGTCCGTACGGCCGGCTCGCGGACCACGGTCACCGTGCGGCAGGACGGCCAGATGCCGTCGCCCGTGGTGCTGGCCGTGCACTTCGCCCCGGGAGGACCTGCGCCGAGGAAGATGGCGAACGCCACCATCGTAGACGATTCCACGACGATCGTGACCTGGCCGGTGGACGTGTGGTTCGGTGGGAGCCGGACCTTCGAGGCGAGGCTCGACTTCGGGGCGCGCAAGATCGACCGCATCGTGCTCGATCCGCATTGCCGCTTTCCCGACGCCAAGGTGGACGACAACACCTGGCCGAGGCAGCCGGCGCCGGCGGCCGCCGCGGACGCCAACCCCTTCCGGGCACCGACGTGCAAGGGGTGATCCCGGTCACTCCTCCTCCGGTTATCCGTTTTCGCCGGAACCGGAGCGACCCGACACCGTACAACGGGCGAACCCATTCTTCGGGATCGTCATGAACAGAATGCTCACCCTGCTCGTGCTCGCAGCCGCAGCGGGTCCGCTGGCGGCGCAGGACTCCACCAGGGCGGCCACGGCCCCCGGGGCTCCGGCCGCCGGCGTGCTCTCGATCGCCGTCGGCGTCGTCGCCCGCGCGGTGGTGGACCGCGCGCCGCAGGACACCGGCGCCACCTTCCCCGCGGACGTCGGCGGGCTCGTGTGCTTCACGCAGGTCGAGGGGGCCTCGGCGGACGCGCCGGGCACGATTCACCACGTGTGGTTCCACGGCGATGCGCAGGTCGCCGACGTCGAGTTGACCGCGCGCGGCTCGCCGTGGCGTACCTGGAGTCGCAAGACCGTCCCGGCGGACTGGACGGGGCCCTGGCACGTCGAGATCCGCGATGCCGGAGGCGCCGTGCTGAAGCGCATCGACTTCACCGTCGGGCAGTAGATCCGGGAGGAGACGCCCGGCGGCCTGTCGGATTTCTCCAAGACGGCGGCCCTGGCAACGGCTAGACTTGAGGTCCCTGACCGAAAGGAGCCTCGCCATGGCCGCCGCTGTCCGACTCACGCACCTCGCCCCCGTTCTCATCGTCGACTCCGTGGAGCCGTGTCTCGCCTTCTGGGTGGACCGGTTCGGCTTCGAGGCCAAGAACCAGGTCCCCGGGCCGGACGGCAAGCTCGTCTTCGCCAGCGTGGAGAAGGACGAGATCGAAGTCATGTACCAGACCCGTGCGAGCGTGCTGGCAGACAGTCCGGCCTCCGCGAGCGAGCTGGTCGGACACTCCACGGTGCTCTTCATCACGGTGCCGGATCTCGGTAGTGTGGAGCGCGCGGTCGCCGGCGCGCCGATCGTGAAGCCCCGTCACAAGACCTTCTACGGCAGCGTCGAGCTGTACGTCCGCGAGCCGGGGGGCAACACGGTTGGGTTCGCGCAGTTCTCCCCGGAAACAGGGGCATGACGATGGAGCGCGAATCGCTGACGCGGCTCGAGCAGATCCGCAACGTCGGGCCGTCGCTCGCGGCGGATCTGCGCCTGGTGGGCGTGCGGTTTCCCGCCGACCTGCCGGGGCGGGACCCCTACGCGCTGTATGACGCGCTGTGCGCCGCGACGGGCGAGCGCCAGGACCCGTGCGTGCTCGATGTCTTCATCTCCGCCGTGCGCTTCTTGGAAGGAGCGCCGGCCAGGCCCTGGTGGCACTATACGAAGGAGCGCAAGCGCGTCCTGCAGCGCGGTCTTCCGCCCTGCCTTGCGACAACGGCCACCCGGACCCAAGCTTTCGGTCATGAGTCTCCTGGGCTTCTACCGGACGCTGCGCGATGAGCGCCGCCAGTTCGGTTGGAAAGGCCTGCTGAAGCGGCGCGGCTGGGCGTTCGTCGCGGTCGTGGTGCTCGTCTACCTGGTGCGCGACTTGGTGCTCTACGTGCTGGTCCCCCTCGCCGTGGTGGCCGGCCTGCGACACTGACGGAGCTATTATCTTCCTGTTGTGTCCAACGAAATCCAGCAGCGCGTCTCCGCGGCCCTCGCCGCACTCCAGCCCGACCGCATTCACGATCTCGCCGTCGACGACGCCGGCCAGGTGTCCTTCGCGTTTCATCTGAAACGGGAGGACCCCGCCACGCTGGTGCGCGACGCCCGGCGGGCCGTGCAGGCGCTGGAGGGCGTGACCGGCGTCAAGATCAACGTCGTCGATTCGGGAACTCCGGCTGGCCCAGCCACACGCCCTGCGGGGCGGGGTGGGGCCCCATCCCCCGTTCCTCCTCCCCCGTCCCCCGAAGACATGCCTCGCCTGGGCCGTGCACTCGCCATCTCGTCGGGGAAGGGCGGCGTGGGGAAGTCCACCGTCTCGGCGAACCTCGCCGTGGCGCTCGCGCGGGCCGGCCATGCGGTCGGCCTGATGGATGCCGACATCTACGGTCCCAACATCCCCCGCATGATGGGCGTGGACGAGAAGCCCCCCGTGCAGGGCGGCAAGATCCAGCCGCTCGAGGCGCATGGCGTCAAGCTGATGTCTCTCGGCTTCATCGTGGAGCGCGATCAGCCCGCCATCTGGCGCGGCCCGATCATCATGAAAATCATCCAGCAGTTCCTGCACGACGTGGACTGGGGAGAGTTGGACTACTTCCTGGTGGACCTGCCGCCGGGCACCGGTGACGCCCAGCTCTCGCTGGTCCAGACGATCCAACTGCACGGCGCGCTCATCGTAACGACGCCGCAGGAGGTCGCGACGGGCGACTCGCTGCGCGGGGCCAAGATGTTCGAGCGGGTGGGGACCAAGGTGCTGGGCGTGGTCGAGAACATGAGCTACTACGTGTGCGAGCACTGCGGCGAGCGGAGCGAGCTGTTCCAGTCGGGCGGGGGCGAACGGCTGGCCGCCGAGCTCGGCGTTCCGCTGCTCGGCCAGA
>DATDED010000060.1:0-4413 GCA_036523455.1 Gemmatimonadales bacterium | reverse complement strand
CGTGCCGTGCACGGCCAGGCGGACCAGCTCCTCGTCGACCGCTCCCCGCTCCTCTCTCCCTTCCTTTTCAACGTACCGCTCGGCCGCGGCGGGACACACGTACACATCGCCCAGCACCCGTCCGTCGGGCTGCGGCAATCCGAACGCGAGCACGTCGGTGAGCCCGCGGCGGCCGGTGACGCGCCGGTTCAACCGACGCATGGCCGCCGCATCCAGCAGGGCGACTTCGACCCTGGTGGTGCGGGCGCCCTCCCAGCGCAGCACCTGTGCCGCCACGCGCGCCAGGCGCTCAGCTGCCGGCAGCCGGGCGCGCCGGCTGCCAGGCCCTCGTGATGCCGCCACTGGACTCGGGGTAGTCGATGCGGTTGTGGTACATCCCGGTGAGCACGCGCACGAATTCGGCGCGCACCTGTTCGAGTTGCTGCAGGGTGAGCGGCGCCTCGTCCAGCTCGCCCGTCGTGAGCCGTCCCTTCACGATCTGATCGATCGCCGCCTCCAGCTTGCCGGGCGTGAGCCCCTCGAGCACCCGCAGCGACGCCTCGACCGAGTCGGCCAGCATCGTGACGGCCGTCTCGATCGAGCGCGGTCGCGGACCCGGGTAGCGAAAGTCGTCACGCCGCACCCCCGGCTCGCCCTGCTTCTTGGCGCGGTCGTAGAAGTACGCGATCTCGCTCGTGCCATGGTGCTGGGGGATGAAGGCAGTCACGATCTCGGGAATCCCCGCTTCGCGCGCCAGCCGCAGCCCTTCGGTGACGTGCAGCCGGATGATCTCGGCCGACTGAGCCGCGGGGAGCCGGTCGTGGGGGTTCCCGCCCAGCGACTGGTTCTCGACGAAGTACTGCGGGCTCGCGAGCTTGCCGACGTCGTGGTAGTAGCACCCGACACGACCCAGCAGTCCGTTCGCGCCGATGCGGTTGCACGCCGCCTCCACCAGGTTCGCCATGGCCACGCTGTGCGCGTAGGTGCCGGGCGCTTCGAGCGACAGGCGGCGCAACAGCGGGCGCGACGGATCCGACAGCTCGAGCAGCGTCAGATCGGTCGTGATCCCCGCGACCCGCTCGGCCACGGGCAGCAGCAGAATCGTCAGGGAGGCTGACACGAGCCCATTCGAAGTCCCGAGCAGCGCGCGCGTACCGATCTCGCGGAGCGACCAGTCACTCGCCAGTCCCAGCGCCAGCGCACCGACGAGGTATCCCAGTCCGACGACCAGCACCGCCAGGTACAGATGCGTGCGGCGCCGCAGGGTCTTCACCGACAGCGCCGCGGTCACGCCCCCCGTGAAGCACAGAAACAGCACGGGCGTGTCCTGGAACGCCGGCTGTGTCCCGATGAGCGCCGCGAGGATCATCGCGGCAATCATCGAGACCCGGCCGTTGAACAGGACCGTCAGCATCATCGCGGTGAACGGCAGCAGGATCAGCTCGCCATGGGCCGGCGCGGTCCGCGCCACGGTCGCGGCGGCGATGATGGCGCAGGCGAACAGCACCGCGACCGTCCCCACCTGTCGCAGCTTGACGTAGGTCTCGCGACGGTAGAAGAACATCAGGACCCAGAAGACGGAGAGGATCAGCAGATTGCGCAGCAGCACGCCGATCTTCCCACCCAGGGTGGCGCTCGTCGTCGCGCCCCGCCGGACCAGCTCGGCATGCAGCGCCGCCAGGCGCTCCTGCACCGGCCCCGTGACGATCTGCCCCGCCTCGACGATCAGGTCGCCCTGCCGGACTGCGTACTTGGCGCGCTCCACCCCGGCGGCGAGCTCGCTGCGGCGCCGCGCGGTTTCCAGATCGTTGCGGATCAGCGTCGGCCGGAACATGCGCCGGGCCAGCTTTAGAAAGACCGCGCCCGCGGTGCTCGATCCGGGATCCGGCTGGGCGTTCTGGACGGCGTCGACGTAGGTGTTGAAGGTGAAGACCCGCGCGCGCTCCACCGGGGTCTCGGACGCACCGCGCCGCACGATGAGCTGTGGCCCGGAATCGACCTCGAGCGTCAGCGCGGCCCCTTGGGCGAGCGTCCGGTCGAGCAGCTCGCCGAGCGCCCGTTCCATCGCGTTTCGCTTGGATCCCCGGACGAGGTAATCCGCCTCGGCGCCCGCCAACGGCACGCCGGCCCGTTGCGCGGCGAGGAGCACCGCCTCCCGGCCCCGCTTCGCGACGCTGTCCAGCGAGGCAAAGAACCCCCGTGCCCACGCCTGCGCGCTGTCGTAGGCCTCCGCGCGAAAGTCGTAGATCGGCCGCACGGAGGCCGCCACGGCGTCCGCTTCCCGGCGCAGCTCCTCGTCCGTCTTGGTCACCACGAAATCGAACGGGGCCACCACCTGCCGGTCGGCCCGGACACCGATGGTGAGCAAGCGGGCCAGATCCGTGACGCCCGACGGAAACGCGAACAGCGCCAGGGCGGCGAGTCCGGCGACCCACACCCAGCGCACGAGGTGATAGCGCGCAATGGCCCCCCGCGTCGGCTTGGTGCCCATCAGCCCTGCGCATCCTCGGCGTAGGCGCGGATGATGTCCCGCACCAGTCGATGCCGGACCACGTCCGTGTCGCTGAGGTAGCAGAAGCCGATGCCTTCGATACCGGGCAGGATCCGCTCGATCTGCAGCAGCCCCGACTCCTCGCGGTTCGCGAGATCGATCTGCGTCTTGTCGCCGGTGATCACGGCGCGCGAGTTCACGCCCAGGCGCGTGAGGAACATCTTCATCTGCATGCCGGTCGCGTTCTGCGCCTCGTCGAGGATGACGAAGGCATCCGACAACGTGCGCCCGCGCATGTAGGCGAGCGGCGCGATCTCGATGGCGCGCGTCTCGAGCGCCTTCTGCACCCGGTCGCGCGGCATCATGTCCTCCAGCGCGTCGTACAGCGGGCGGAGGTACGGATCCACCTTCTCTTGCAGGTCGCCGGGCAGGAAACCGAGGCTCTCACCCGCTTCCACCGCAGGCCGCGCCAGCACGATGCGCCGCACCCGCTTGCGGGCCAGGGCATCGACGGCCGCCGCCACCGCGAGGTAGGTCTTGCCGGTGCCGGCCGGACCGATGCCCACCACGATGTCGTGCTGCGCGATGAGCTGGAGGTATTCCCGCTGGCCGGCCGTCTTGGGCTGGATCACCCGGCGCAGCCCGGGAAGGATGATCTTCATCTCTCCCGGTCCCGCGCCCGCGTCGACCAGCGTCCCCGCCTCCCCCTCGAGCACCAGCCGCTCCACGTCGTGCACGTCGAGCGTCTCGCCCATGCGGGCGAGGTCCACCATCGCCTGCGCCACCGGGGTGGCCCGCTCCACCGCCGCCGCCGGGCCCTGCACCGTGAGCGCATCGCCCCGCAGCGACACCCGCACTCCCAGCCGGCGCGTGAGCTCGACGAGGTTGCCGTCGTTCACACCGGCCAGCGACAGGAGGTCGACCCCTTCCACCGAGAGGCGCCGCACGGCGTCGTCGCTCACGGGACCGTCCGGATGTGCAGGGTCGCGAGGTCCTCGGCACGCGCCGGCGAGGGCGCCCCCTCGAACAGTGCACGTGCCGCGGTGGTCTTGGGGAAGGCGATCACGTCACGCAGGCTGCCCGCGCCGGCCAGCAGCATGGTCGTCCGGTCGAACCCGATGGCGAACCCGCCGTGCGGCGGTGCTCCCGCCGCCAGGGCGCCGAGCAGGAAGCCGAAGCGCGCCTCGGCATCCTCGCGGGTGAGTCCCAGGTGATCGAACACCCGGCGCTGCACCGCCGGATCGGTGATCCGGATGGAGCCCGAGCCGAGCTCGTTGCCGTTGTACACCGCGTCGTAGTGCAGTGCGCGACACGCGAACGGCTCGTGGTCGAGTTTCGCCACGTCCTCGGGGTGCGGCGACGTGAACGGATGGTGCGCGAACACCGGAGCGCCCGTCTCCGGATCCGGCTCGAACAGCGGGAAGTCCACCACCCAGCAGAACGCGTGCGCCGTGCGCGGAGCGACGCCGAGGCGCCGCAGCACGTCCTGCCGCACCCGGTCGAGCACCGGCGACGTGACGTGATCGGGACCGACCGTCATCAACGCCGCATCGCCGTCGCCCACACCCAGCCGCCCCAGGGCCTCGACGGTGAATTGCTTCGCGACCGACCCCGACAACTCCTCGCCCTGGCGCTTGACCCAGGCGAGCCCCGCCCCGCCCAGCTGCTTGGCCGCCGCGGCGAGCTGGTCCACGTCCTTGCGCGACAGGGCGCCGCCGCCCCGTACCGCGAGGCCCCGCACGCGTCCCCCGTTCTTCCCTCCCGTCGCGGTCAGCGCGGACGTGAAGAACGGCACCGCCAACGGCTGCACCGCCGCCGTCCAGTCGGCGATCTCCAGTTCGTAGCGCAGATCGGGCTTGTCCGACCCGTAGCGTTCCATCGCGTCCTTCCATTTGAGGCGCGGGAACGGACGCGGGATGGTGTGCCCGCATTCCTCCCATAGT
>DATDED010000059.1:0-2717 GCA_036523455.1 Gemmatimonadales bacterium | reverse complement strand
CCGCCCAGGGCGGCGCCGCGCGCGCCGGGCAACCGGTCTGGTACGGGTGGCTGCTGCCGTTCGTCGGAGCCGGGGGAGCCATGTTAGGCGGGTGGATCTAGCCAAGACGGGGGACGGGGGAAGGGGGAAGGGGGAAGGGTGGCGGCCCCTTCCCCCTTCCCCCTTCCCCCTTCCCCGTATCACCGTAGTCTGGTTTTGAGGCGGTGCAGGAGGGGAAAGGCGGGGAACGGGAGCCGCAGGAACGGTTCGAGGTCGCCGCGTTTCCCGCTCGTCACCATCCGGCCCAGCCGGGAACCGAGGTACGCGGCGAGCGCCAGGCCCTGCCCGTTGAATCCCACCGCGTAGTGCACGCCGTCGCGCATGCCGGCGTGCGGCAGCTGATCCCGCGTGATCGCGATGTGGCCCGACCAGTGATAGTCGATGTCGGTGCCCAGCAGCCGGGGGAACAGCGTGCACATCGTGTCCACCAGGTGCTTGATCGTCTCCCCCACCTTCACCTTGCCGACCTCCGCCTTGCCGCCGAACACCATGCGCGTGTCGGCGGTGATGCGGAAATACACCTGCAGGTGCCGCGCGTCGCTCACGACGCGGTCGCGCGGGATCAGGGAGCGCGCCACGTTCGGGCCGAGCGGGGCCGTGGCGACCGCAAAGCCGGTGGCGGGCGTGAGGCGGCGGCGCAGGCCACGGACCAGGCCGTCGGCGTGGCCGTCGGCGGCGAGCACCACGTGACCGGCCCCCAGCGTGCCGCGCGACGTCCGGACCATGAAGCGGCCGGCGGAGCGGTGCACCTCGTGCACCGTCACGTCCTCCACGAATTCCGCGCCGCCGCGCTGCGCCGCGGCGGCGAGCGCCCAGTAGAGCTTCCCGGGATTCACGCCGCCGCCCTCCGGGTCCATCAGCGCACCGTGGTAGGCCGTGGCGCCCAGCTCCTCCCCGATGCGTGCCGGAGGCACGAGCCGGGTCGAGTGGCGGAACGCCTTGTCGAGCAGCTCCGCCTCGCGCTCCAGCTCCACGTAGTGCGCCGGCTTGGCGGCGAGGAGCAGGTGCCCCGACCGCTGGAAGTCCGCGTCCACCCCTTCGGCCTGCAGCACCTCTTCCACGTACGTCACCGCCGCGCGCGACGCCGTGTACAGCTCTCGCGCGCGCACCGCCCCCAGCTGCTTGACCAGCGAGCGCGCGTCGCGCTTGAAGCCCGTCAGCACGAGCCCGCCGTTGCGGGTGGCCCCGCCCGCGCCCAGCACGTCGCGCTCGAGCACCGTCACCTTGGCGCCCGCCTGCGCCAGCGTGCGCGCGGCGGCGATGCCGGTGTAGCCGCCGCCGATCACCACCACGTCGGTGCGCGCGGGGACCCGATGCTGCACGGTGAGGTCGGGGCGCGGGGCAGCGTCCCACCAGTAGGGGCGGTGCTGCACCGCTACAGCTCCTTCACCATCACCAGCGCGGTATCGGGACAGGCGCTCGTGAATTCGACCGAGGCCCGCACGGCGGGGTCCACCGTGTCGCGGGTGATGGGACGGAAGCCGAAGCGGGGGAAGAACTCCGCGGCCGTTTCGGTGAGCAGATAGACCGTGCGCACGCCCCGCGCGCGGGCGTGGGCCAGCGCGGCGTCGGTGAGCCGGCCCCCCAGCCCCGTGCCGCGACGCGGACCGTCCACCGCGACCGAGCGCAGCAGGCCCGACGCGCCGTAGCGCTCCACCGCGGCGCAGCCCACGACCTGGGTCCCCTCGCGCGCCACGACCGCATCGGCCAGGTGCCGCTCGATGGCGGCGTGGGGCAGGCGATGCTGGTCGAGCAGCGCGAGCATCGCCGCCAGGTCGTCGGGGCGGGCAGCTTCGATGCGGACGTCCATCGGCGACTCCGGGGGCGGTGGGCCGACCGAGCCGGTTGCAAGGCGCGGGCCAGCGGGCGGGGAAATCTAGGGAGGGAGGGCGGTGGGGGGAAACACGACCTCGGGGGGACCCACCCTCGGCTCCGTATTCGCGGCCAAAAAGTCCAAACGCACCCTCGGCTCCCTATTCGCGGCTAAATCCGCGACTCGGCTGAACTGTCACGTGAGAGTGACCCCGACACACGTCGCTTGACGCGACAGATAGCCGAGTCGCGACCTTGGTCGCGAAAAACTCCGCAAACCGTCGGACCCATGCGATGATTCAACCCGGCCCGCGCGAATCGGGTACCACGCCCCACCGGCATCGAGTGAAATCTCTTCCCGTGCGGGATCGCCTCTACGTCCATATCGTGTGGACCACCCGTGACCGGGAAGCCACCATTGACCTCGCGGTGGCGCGGTTTCTGGAGCGATTTCTTCCCGCGGTTGCGCGCCAGGAACGAGCGGGCGTACATGCCCTGGGGATGGTGCAGACGCATGTCCATCTGCTGCTGCAGCTGCATCCGACCACCAGCATCCCGAGACTGATGCAGCGGCTGAAGGGCGGCAGCTCGGTGCTCGCCAATCGCGAGGGCCACGCCGGCCAGCGTCCACTGCGCTGGAGTCGAGGCTACAACATCGTGTCCATCAGCCCGCGAGCGCTCGACGCGGTGCGCGCGTACGTGCTGGACCAGGCGCGGCACCATCCTGGGGAGGCGATTCAGGGATGGCGTGCCGCACCCTCCTCCTGTTTCGCGGTTGAGGGCCATCGCGACCCGGCTGCACCGTCGCTTGAGAGTGATCTCTCACAGGTCGCTTCACGCGACAGATAGCCGAGTCGCGACCTTGG
>DATDED010000058.1:0-2933 GCA_036523455.1 Gemmatimonadales bacterium | reverse complement strand
TAGAGGTCGCGGGCCCGTACGGCGAGCGGGAGCAGATCCTCGTCGGTCGGCTCGATCTGGGCCGCGAGCATGCCGGCGGAGGCGCCGGAGGCGGCGGCCGGGTCGGGGCCGGGCGCGAGGAGGGTCACGCGGAGCCCGCGCAGCGCGGCGGCGCGTGCGCAGGCGGCCCCGATGACACCGCCGCCGACGACGGCGACGTGGGGCGAGGCGTTTGAAACTCCCGCGGGCATCAGCGCGTAGGCTGCGGCGTCCTGCGGGGCAACTCGGGAGGAGCCATGTTCCGGAGCATTCTCGGTTTCGCGATCTTCGCCATCCTCGTCTGGATCGGCTTGAAGATCATCTTCGGCTTGCTGGGCGGTCTGATGAGCATCGTCGGGACCGTGCTCTGGCTGGCCGCGATCGGCTTCATTTTCTACCTCGTCCTGCGGGTGGTCAGTCCCGCCACGGCCAACAAGGTCCGCGACACCATCAAGGGCAAGCGCGACACCGCCTGATCCTCCCGGCGCGGCCGGTCCTTCTCGGGGTCATCGTCCTTTGGACGGTGACCCCGTCGGCGTTTGATCCAGCCGGGCGAGCACGCCCCACACGAGCAGCGGCAGCAGGATTTCGTGATGCCCCGTGAGCTGGACGCCCCGCCCGCCGCCGGCTCCCTGCGTGGGGCGTTCCACGACGTTCACCCGGGGACGATAGTGACGTTGCATGTCGCAGTCGCACGCGGTGAACCCCGTGGGCCGGCCGCCGTTCAGGTTGCGGGCGACCGACAGCGCCTTGAGGAACACCTCCGGCATCACGACGGCGCTGCCGAGGTTCAGCACCACCCCGCCGTCGTGGAGGTCGGGCAGACTGCCCGCCAGCCGCTTGAAGTCCCGGTGGCTGGTGGCGCCGATGACGGCGCCGTCCGCTGTGGGATGCTGGTGGATGATCTCCGCGCCGAGGGCCGCGTGGATGGTCACGGGGACGTGCCGTTCGGCACAGGCCACGAGCACGGAGGCGGCGCGCCCCGGCAGGTCGGTGCGGCGGCACAGGGCGCGGGCGAGCGCCTCGCCGGCGCCCCATCCTTCGGCGGCGCCCGCCGCGAGCGCCGCGTTCATGTCGTGCCCGGTTTCCTCCGCCATGCCGAACGTGCCGTCGCCCAGGCCCGCGGCCACGTCCTCGCTCGTGCCCCCGTAGGCGGCCAGCTCGAAGTCGTGGATCGCGGCGCTGCCGTTCATCGCGACGTGCGTCACGACCCCGCGCTCGAGCAGGGTCACGAGCAGCGGCCCCAGGCCCACCTTGATCACGTGCCCGCCCAGCATCACGACGACCGCCCGGCGGCCGCATGCGCGCGCCACGTCCTCCGCGACGGCCCGGAGGTCGCGGGCAGCCAGGATGTCGGGAAGGGAACGCCAGAATGCGGAGAAGCTCGTGTCGGCGCCGGGGGGGTGCGCCAGCAGCGTGGGGTCGACCTTGTTGCGGCGCTGCGCGATCGGGACGGTCCTCAACCGGCTGAAGTCCGCCTCGTGGTACTCGGTCATGGATGCTCCGGGCCGGAGAACTCCTTGAGCTTCAATGTGACCGTGCCGAACGAGAAATTGGACTGCAGTGCCAGCATGAGCCGCCGGTCGTCGTCGGAGAGCCACATGTGCGCCTGGGCCTGCTCGGCGAAGATGCCGCGCCCCTTGGGGATGATCGGCCGGATGACGACGGCGTTGAACTTCCGGCCGGCGACGCTGATCCGCTCCTTCTTCTCCACCACGATGATCACGGGGTTGCGGTCGGGGCGGAAGTAGCGCTGGAACTCGTAGCGCTTCCCGACCTCCAGCGGCACGGTCCGCACCCAGTACAGGAAGGCCGCGTCGTCCAGGGGATCGGGAACGGTCGGCTTCGCGGTGTCCACTCCCTCCTCCCGGTAGAAGCCGGAATCGGGGAAGATCTCGTAGCTGTTGTGGCGTTTGCGGCCGCGCTCTTCAGAATCGTTGATGTAGCGCCGCGACCGGAAGTCGGCGCGCCCGACCCACGACTCCAGCAGTTGGTCGAGATGGTACCACAGCGCGCCGCCCTGGATGTGGAAGCGGAACCGCACGGTTTCCACGCCACGGATCGTGTCGAGCCCGACGACCTCCATCGTCGCCTCGCCGACGGAGAACGGGCCGTACTTGGCGGAGTAGCGCAGCCGCTCCCCGATGGGGAAGGCGACCGATTCGCGCGCGGGCGGGGCCACCGCCGCCGCGGCCGTCACCGTCGCGCGGCCCGTGGACGAATCCTGCGAGTTGAGTCGCCCGGCGAGCAGCAACAGGGCCACTGTGGCGCCGCCGGCGGCCCGAATGACGGGTCGCGCCCGCCAGGCGGCCATCAGCGTCGCCCAGGGATGCACGCGCGACGGACGCTGCCGCAGGTCGTAGCGGGCGGTGACGGCGATCGTCTCCGCGCGCCTCGCGTGGGGGGTGAGCCGTGCGAGCAACTCCGCGTTGGCGCACCACCCGTCCGTGACGAGGAGTGGCGACGGCGACTTCCCGCCTTCAGGACGCAACGCCTGCCGCAGGGTGATGAGCCGCAGGGCGAGGAACCCCGAGACGCTGTCCCGGACGCCGCGGACGCGCAGCAGCCGGGGCGTCCAGCGCCGCACCCAGCGCAGTGCGCGCGGGGAAGCGCCCGCCGCCTCCACCTGCTCGGCGGCGACGAGATCGGCGCCCGACTCCACGCGCTTCACCATCTCCTCCATCGCCTCGGGCGAATAGACGAAGTCCGCGGGGAGCACGATGGCGCAATCACGCTTGGGACGGTCGGTGCGCTCGAGCGCGAGCCGCAGCAGTTCCTCCACGCTGCGCGCATACCCCTGTCGCTCGCGATGCGTCACGACCGTGAGCGGCAGCACGCCGGTGTAACGGGCCAGGACCTCTGCGGTGCCGTCGGTCGAGGCGTCCTCGCACACGAGCAGCTGGTACTCGCGCTGG
>DATDED010000057.1:0-5613 GCA_036523455.1 Gemmatimonadales bacterium | reverse complement strand
GTCCCCCTCACTGACACCAGGGGACCCACATCACATCGCGATTTGTGCTGCACCTTCCGGACGACTATATGCCTGCTCGCAAACAGGCTAGCGGCGAGCGTCCACCCAGCGGTTGGTCGCATCGAGCACCGCCAGCACCGCCCCACGCTCCGGGCTCTCCCGGATCTCGGCCGTGCCGGTGAGCAGTTGGGTCTCACGCCCGCCCAGCCCGTGCACGGCTACCAGGATGAAGCGCCGGTCGAAGGCATCCACCACGGCCGCCCCCTCGAGGGCGATGGAGTTGTCGGGGAGCAGCTCATCGAGGCAGGCCGCCGCCGCCCGCGCCGCCGTTTCCACGCGGTTGCGGTAGGTGTCGGTGCCCTCAACCTCGTGCTCGGACTCCCGCTCGCCATAGGCGAGCCGCACGCGGATCATCACGCGCTGGAGCTTCTCGGAAGGACGCACGGAGAGATCGCGGAAGATGACGACGCGCCGCTTGGCCCGGGAGGAGATCGCCTCCTCCTGCAGGGCCTCGATCGGCCGCACGTCCGCCGTTTGCGCGACGCTGACCTTGCGGTGGTCCACGCGCATCCCCAGCTGGGCCATGAGCGCCGATTCGATGTTGCGCACGACCTGCTTGGGCGGCACGTCGGGCGAGGCCAGGACGTGCACCTCGCTGATCTCGCCCTGCGGCGTCACGACGATGCTGGCCGACAGCACACCGGTGAGACCCGCGATCAGGTTCTCCGCCCGCTTTACGCCCCAGGGATCGGGGACGCTCGGGTTGGACGGGCGGACAACGGCTTCGTGTTCCGCAGGGTCACCCGCTTCGCGAATCGGTCTCGGTGTGGTCACGTCAGCCTCTCTCTGGACAACCGGTCATGCCTGCTGCGCTACCGCCACAGGGCAACGGGGAGCAATAGTACAACGTTTTCGCTGCCGCCGTAACGGGCTGCTAAGATGAAGCCTCCCTCACGGCCCCGCAACCTCCCCCGCCGCCCCCGGTTCCCCCGCCGGCACGGCCCCGGCCCGGCCGGTAAATGGTACTACGAACTCCTTGATTTCGCATCAAGTGAGGATGCCACTAGGCCAGGGCGTACGCCTTGAGCTTGCGGTACAGCGTCCGCTCCCCAATCCCCAGCACCTCGGCTGCCTTGCGGCGGTTGCCCTTCGTGTCGCGCAGCGCCGCCTCGATCGCGGCCCGCTCCACCTCGGCCATGGACATCCCGGGACGGTACAGCACCGGCTCCTCGGGGCTCGGGGCCGCCTCGACGGAGGCGAGCGGCGCCCCGTGGTGATCCACCTCGATCACCTCCACCCGGTGCGCCGTGGGTCGCTCATCCAGCCGGCGCCGCAGCTCCTCGACCTGCAGCTTCAGCTCCACCAAGCTGCGGAAGATGAACTCCAGCTCCTTGCCGACCACTTCCCGGGTCGCCCCGACGACCCGCACCGGGAGGCCGCGGCCGCGCTCCTGGTACTCGCGGGGAATGTCGCTCGCCCGGATCTCGCCCTCGGGCGCCAGCACCACCATCGACTCGATCAGGTTGCGCAGCTGGCGGGCGTTCCCGGGCCAGTCGGCGTCGACCAGGATCTGCAGCGCCTCGGGGGTGATGCCGTGGAAGCGGCGGTCGTGCTGCTTGGCGAATTCGGCGATGAAGCGCCGCACCAGGAGCGGGATGTCGCTCTTGCGCTCGCGCAGCGGCGGGAGGTAGATGCTGAGGACGTTGAGCCGGTAGTAGAGGTCATCGCGGAATTCGCCCAGCGCCACGGCCTCCTTCAGCGGCCGGTTGGTCGCCGCCACCACCCGCACGTCCACCTTGATGGGCTGCGTCCCGCCGACCCGGAAAAAGGTCCGGTCCTCGAGCACCCGCAGCAGCTTGACCTGGGTGGCCGGCGGCATCTCACCGACTTCGTCCAGGAAGATGGTGCCGCCGTCGGCCAGCTCGAAGCGGCCCAGCCGCCGCTCGGCGGCGCCGGTGAACGCGCCCTTCTCGTGCCCGAACAGCTCGCTCTCGAGCAGCGTCTCGGGCAGCGCCGCGCAGTTGACGGTGATGAACGGCCGCTCGCGCCGGGGGGAAAGGTCGTGGATGGCGCGGGCGACGAGCTCCTTCCCGGTGCCCGATTCGCCCTCGACCAGCACGGTCGAGCTGACGGGCGCCATCTGCTCGATCTTCACCAGGACTTCCTGGATGGCGGGCGATTCGCCGATGATCCCGGTGCGTTGCTGCAGCCGGCGGCGGTCCACCAGGCGCCGCACCAGGCGCGCTACTTCGCCTTCGTCCGCCGGCTTCTCGAGGAAGGCCGTGAGGCCCAGCTCGGCGGCGAGATCTTTGGGATCCGGCTCGGTCTCTTCGACGAGGCCCAGCGTGGAGACGGCCCGGTCGCGCGCGGCCGTCAGCAGCCGGCCCGTCGCCGGCTCGTGCAGCGCGCCCGTCACGACGAGGCAGTCGGGCTCGTGCGCGGTGAGCGCGTCGCGGGCGTCGTCGAACGACGTGACCATCGCGGTCGTGAAGCCCGCCGCTTCGAGCGCGCCGTTCACGCGAACGGCGTACTCGAGATCGTCGGTGGTGACGAGGACGCGATCGGCCATCAGCCGTCAGCCCTCAGCCGTGATCGGCAGGTTGACCACGGAGCAGGGCAACCGCGTGGTCCAACAGATCGCCAAGCACGGCGAGGCCGTCTTTCACGCCGCCGGGCGAGCCCGGGAGATTGACGATCAAGGTCCGGCCCCGGGTACCGGCGACACCGCGCGACAGCCACGCCCGGGGGAAGCGCGGCGCCGCCCGGGCGCGCAGCGCTTCGGCGATTCCGGGGGCCGTCCGCTCGAGCACGGCGCAGGTGGCCTCGGGCGTGACGTCGCGTGCAGTGAGTCCCGTACCACCGGTCGTGAGAATCACGTCCACTTCCCCGGAATCCGCCCAGCGCGCCAGTTTGCCAGCGATGAGCCCCGTTTCGTCGGCCACGACGCTGCGCACGGCAATATCGTAACCTCTTGCTGCAGACCATGTTACGATTGCATCGCCGGAGGTGTCCGCGCGCTTCCCCTGGGCGCCGAGGTCGGACACGGTCAGCACACCGATCCGCGGCGGCGTCCCCGCACGCGTCACCGCTTGGTCCGATGCGGCACGAACGGCAGCTTCACCACCTCCGCGGGTGCCGGGCGGCCGCGCACGTCGATGGTGAAGGTCGTGCCGGCCTTGGCGCGCGCCGTCGGCAGATAGGTCGTCCCGATGGCGGCGTTCGCCGTCGGCGTCACCGTGCCGCTGCGCACGATGTCGACCGGCTTGCCGTCGAGCGACACCGGGAAGCCGTGCCGCGCCACGAGCTTCGGCTCGGTCACCCGGAAGCCGACCAGGCGGCGCTGGATGCCCTCGAGCTTCTGCCGCTTCAGTCTCGGCTGTCCGGTGAAGGGCGCTTCCTTGTCGAGTTTGACGATGAATCCGAGCCCGGCCTCGAACGGCGTGGTGGTGTCGTCGATGTCGTTGCCGTACAGCGGTAATCCCGCCTCGAGGCGCAGCGTGTCGCGCGCTCCCAGTCCGCACGGCTCGGCCCCGCGGCCCGTGATCGCCTCCCACAGCCGCGGCGCGTCGGCGGCGCGGCTGTAGAGCTCGAAGCCGTCCTCACCGGTGTAGCCGGTGCGCGAGATGAAGCACTGTGCGCCCGCGACGGTCCCGGAAGTGAAGTGGTAGTACGGGATCTGCGCCACCGCGACCGGCGAGAGCGCCGCCACCAGGGCCTCGGCGTTCGGCCCCTGGATCGCGAGCAAGGCCGTTTCGTCCGAGATGTCGCGCAGCCGGACGTTGGCGCCGCCCTTCTGAGCGACGATGTGCTCCCAATCCTTGGCGATGTTGGAGGCGTTGACCACGAGCATCACCTTGTCGTCGAAGCGGTATACGAGACAATCGTCGACGAACGTCCCCTGCTCCGTCAGGATCCCCGAGTACTGGGCCTGCCCGGTCCGCAGCGCCGCCACGTCGTTGCAGGTGACGCGCTGCACGAAGGCGTTGCGGTCGGGCCCGGTGACCTCGAACTCGCCCATGTGCGAGACGTCGAACACGCCGACGCGCTCGCGCACCGCCCGGTGCTCGGCGCCGATGCCGGCCGGATAGGTCACGGGCATTTCGTACCCGGCGAAGGGCACCATCTTCGCCCCCAGCGCCACGTGGAGGTCGTGGAGCGGGGTGCGCTTGAGCGCGGCGGAGGGCGTCGTGTCACTCATGGTTCCGGTGTCATCCCATCAGGGTGGCGAGCAGTGCTTTCTGAACGTGCAGCCGGTTCTCCGCTTCGTCCCACACGCGCGACTGCCGGCCCTCGATGACCTCGGTGGAAACTTCCTCGCCGCGGTGGGCGGGCAGGCAGTGCAGGAAGATGGCGCCCGGATCGGCGAGCTTCATCAGCTCGGCATCCACGGTGTAGCCGCGGAACGCGTTGCGGCGGGCCTCCGCCTCGGCCTCCTGCCCCATCGACGCCCAGACGTCCGTGTTCACGACGTGCGCGCCCTCGACCGCCTCCTCGGGCACTTCCGTCACGGTGACGCGAGCGTGCCGGGCGGCACGCTCGAACTTCTCGCGATTGGGCTCGTACCCTTCGGGACAGGCGAGCCGCAGCTCGAAGCCCAGCACCTCGGCGGCCTCGAGCCAGCTGTTCGCCATGTTGTTGCCGTCCCCGATCCAGGCCACCCGCTTGCCCTCCCAGCCGCCGAGCGCCTCCCGCACCGTGAAGATGTCGGCCAGGACCTGGCAGGGGTGCGACAGATCGGTCAGGCCGTTGATCACGGGGATCGTGGCGCAGCGCGCCAGCTCTTCCACCTCGCCGTGATCGAAGGTGCGGATCATGATGCCGTCGACGTAGCGCGACAGCACCCGGGCCGTGTCGGGGATCGGCTCTCCCCGCCCGATCTGGATGTCGCGGGAAGACAGGAACAGGGCGTGCCCGCCCAGCTGGAAGGCGCCGGCCTCGAAGGAGACGCGCGTCCGGGTGCTCGACTTGGCGAAGATCATCGCCAGGGTCTTGCCGGCGAGCGGCGCTTCGCGGTACTGGCGGCGTTTCATCCGGTCGGCCAGATCGAACAGCCGGCCGATCTCTTCTCGGGTCAGGTCCGTGACGGCAAGAAAGTCGCGCTTCGGCATGGCTTCCCGGGGCAGGTCAAAATGACAGTTCGTGTCTGCACACTTTACCCTCGGGGGACGAGGCGCGTCAAGGCGAGGCAGGTTCGGAGAAGTAGTCGTGTAGTGAGGGATCGATGCGGCGCGGGCGGCCGGTGTGCGCGTTGAGCGGGCACCACACGCTGCGGGCCTGCGCCAGCACTTCCCCGTTCGCGGCGCGGGCGAATTCCGTAAACCGCTCGAAGCGGGAGCCGGTCGCCTCGCCCACCCAGGTGCGGCCGACCACGGTTTCGCCGGCGCGCGCGGGGCGCTTGTAGTCGAGCTCGTGCCGCAACACCACCCACACCACCTCGGCCTGGAGGTCGGCCGGCGCGGCGGCATGCCAGTGGGCCACGGCGATCTCCTGCACCCAGCGCAGGTAGACGACGTTGTTCACGTGACCCAGCTCGTCGATGTCGGCGGGGGCGACGGGGAACTCACGCGTGAAGCGCGCCGGCCGCCGCGCCCCGGTCACAGGACGTAGCGCCGC
>DATDED010000056.1:0-10516 GCA_036523455.1 Gemmatimonadales bacterium | reverse complement strand
CACGCCGTCGATCGAACGGCGCGCGCCGATCGCCTGGGCAGCGTCCTCGATCACCTTCAGGCCGCGGCGCTGGGCGATCGCCAGCAGCCGCTCCATCTCGGCCATCTGCCCGTAGAGGTGGACCGGCATGATAGCACGGGTTCGGGGCGTGACCGCCGCCTCGACCGCCGCCGGATCGATGTTGAACGTCTCCGGCTCGATGTCCACGAAGACCGGCGTGCCGCCGGCATTGTGGATCGTGCCCGCCGTCGCGAAGAACGTGAACGGCGAGGTGATGATCTCGTCGCCGGGCTTGAGGTTGAGCGCCTTCAGCGGCAGCAGCAGGGCGTCGGTGCCACTGGCACAGCCGACACCATGGCGGGCGTGCGACAGCTCGGCCACCTTGGCCTCGAGCTGCGCCACGGCCGGCCCCATGATGAACTGCTGCGACTCGATGACCGCCTGAAGGGCGGGAAGGACCTCGTCCTTGATGGCCCGATACTGGCCGACCAGGTCCAGCAACGGCACGTTCACGTAGACTCTATCCGCAAAAGAGGCAACAATTTACACAGAGGGGGCGGGTTCAGGCAATCGGGCGCAGCACGCCCCCCGTTTCCTCATAGGAGGTGCCGCAGGCGGCGCACCGGGCGCGCCCTCCCGAGACGGTCAAGCGCTCGCCGCAGCGGCACATCCAGCCGATGCGCCGGGCCGGAACCCCGACCATCAGGGCGTAGGGAAGGACGTCGGTGGTGACGACCGCGCCGGCGCCGACGAAGCTGTAGTCGCCCAAGGTGACGCCGCATACAATGGTGGCGTTGGCGCCGATCGAGGTGCCGCGCCGGACCAGCGTCTTCTTGTACTCGCTCTTGCGGGACACATGGCTGCGCGGGTTGATCACGTTGGTGAAGACGCAGGAGGGCCCGCAGAACACGTCGTCCTCCAGCTCAACGCCCTCGTAGATCGAGACGTTGTTCTGAATCTTGACGTTGGTGCCGATGCGCGTGCCGGGCATCACGACCACGTTCTGCCCCAGGTTGCAGCGCTCGCCGATGACGGCGCCGCTCATGACGTGGCAGAAGTGCCAGATCTTGGAGCCCTTGCCGATCTGCGCGCCCTCGTCCACGAAGCTCGAGGGGTGGACGAAGTAGTCGGCCACGTCAGTCTCCGACCACCTTGATTTCCAGGCCGAGCTCGACACCCGCCTTCTTGGCGACCGTCTTCTGCACGTGGTCGATGAGCTTGAGGACGTCGGCCGCGGTGGCCGTCCCGGTGTTGACGATGTAATTGGCGTGCATCGTCGAGACCTGGGCCCCGCCGATCCGGAATCCCTTGAGACCTACCTCGTCGACGAGCATGCCGGCGGACTTGTTGCCGCCCGGGTTCTTGAAGGTCGACCCGGCGCACGGCTGGTCGAACGGCGTGCCGGCCTTGCGCCAGCGGAACAGCTTGGCCTGCAGCTCCTTGAGCTTGGCCGGCGCTTCCTCCCCCAGGCTCAGCTTCGCCTCGAGCACGATCACGTCGCCCAGGTTCGAGCCGCGGTACTTGTAGGAGATCTGCTTGCGGGGAATCGTGCGCGACTTCCCCTTGTTGTCCATCACCGTCACCTCGGTGACGATTTCGGCGAACTCGGCGCCGTGGCAGCCGGCGTTCATGTAGATGCCGCCGCCCACGGTCCCCGGGATGCCGATGAACCGCTCGACGCCCGAGAACCCGGCTTCGGCAGTCCGCCGCGCCAGGATCGGCGTCGGCATGCCGGCCCCCACGATCGCGATGGCGCCCTTCATCTCGAACTTGTCGAGGCCCTTCCCCATGCGGATCACGAGACCGGGGAAGCCCCCGTCCCGCACCAGCAGGTTGGAGCCGAGTCCGATCACGAGCCACGGCAGCCCGCGTTCCCGCGCCATGTCGAGGCCCTTGATGACGTCTTCGACGTCGCCCGGCTGCAGCAGGTAGCGCGCCGGCCCGCCGATGCGCCACGTCGTGTAACGCGACAGCGGCTCGTTCTCGAGCATGCGCCCATGGAACTTCAGCTTGGGGACGACCGGCGTCGCCGGCTTGGTCGCGGCCGCCGGCTTGCCCGGCGCCGGCTTGCCGGCGGCTGCCTTGCCGGCCGGCGCCTTGACCTTCCCCTTCACTGCCCCCTTGGCTACCGGGGCGCGGGGTGCGGGACGGGAAGCGGACTTGCGGCCGGGGCGCTGCTGGCCGGCGGCCGGCTTTCGATGCTCGTGCTTTCGTGCCATTCCTGGAGGCTCCTCACACTTCCTCGGCGACTGCGCAGGGCGATGATCGCATCGCACGCCGCACTGGCCGCGGACATCGTCGTCGTGTACGGCACCCGGTGCGCAATGGCCGCGCGCCGGATGGCGTAGTCGTCCTGCTGGGTGAACTTGCCCAGCGGGGTGTTGATCAGCAGCTGAATCTCTCCCGAGACCAGCAGGTCGATCGCATTGGGTCGTCCCTCGTGCACCTTCGCGACCCGCTCCGCCGGCACGCCGCGCGCCCGGAGATAGCGCTGCGTGCCCTCCGTCGCCAGGATGCGGAACCCCAGCTCGTGGAACCGGCGCACGATCGGCGTCACGGTCGGCTTATCCGAATCGTTGACCGTCACGAACACCGCGCCTTGGAGCGGCAAGCTGCCGTCGGCCGCGATCTGGGCCTTGGCGAACGCCATGCCGAAGCTGTCGGCAAACCCCATGGCCTCGCCGGTGGAGCGCATCTCCGGGCCCAAAACGGTATCCACGTTGGGCAGTTTGGTGAAGGGGAACACGGCCTCCTTCACCGCCACGCCGGGGACGGGAAGCTCGTCGGCCAGCCCCAGCTCGTCCAGGGAGTGCCCCACCATGACGGCCGCGGCCAGCTTGGCCAGCGGCACGCCGGTGGCCTTGCTCACGAACGGCACGGTCCGCGACGCCCGGGGGTTCACCTCCAGCACGTACACCACGCCGTCCTTGATGGCGTACTGGACGTTGAGCAGCCCCACTACGCCGAGGGCCTGGGCGAACGCCTGCGTGTACCGGCGCATCTCCTCCACCTGCTGGTCCCCGATCAGGTACGGCGGCAGGACGCACGCAGAGTCCCCCGAATGGACGCCTGCATCCTCGATATGCTGCATCACGCCGCCGACGACGCAGCGCTTGCCGTCGGCGATGGCGTCGACGTCGGCCTCGAACGCATCTTCGAGGAAGTGGTCGATCAGGACGGGATGCTCGGGCGCCACGCGGGCGGCCTTCTCGAAGAACTCCCGCAGCGAGCCCGGGTCATACACAATCTCCATCGCCCGTCCGCCCAGGACGTAGGACGGCCGGATGAGCACCGGGTAGCCGATGCGGTCGGCGACCGCGAGCGCTTCAGCGACCGAGCGCGCCGTGCCATTGGGTGGTTGCGTCACCCCCAGGCGGCGTGCCAGCTGCTCGAAGCGCTCCCGATCCTCGGCCGTATCGATGGCATCGGGGCTCGTCCCCAGGATGGGCACGCCGGCCGCGGCGAGGGCATTGGTGAGGCGCAACGGAGTCTGGCCGCCGAGCTGGACGACGACGCCGCGGGGACGCTCGAGGCTGACGATTTCGATGACATCCTCGAACGTGAGCGGCTCGAAGTACAACTTGTCCGAGATGTCGAAGTCGGTGGAGACCGTCTCGGGGTTCGAGTTGATCATGATCGTCTTGAAGCCGAGGTCGCGGAACGCGAGCCCGGCGCGCACGCAGCAATAGTCGAACTCCACTCCCTGGCCGATGCGGTTCGGGCCGCTCCCCAGGATCACGATACCCCGATCGCCGAACGGCTCCGATTCGTTCTCGTCGTCGTAGGACGAGTAGAGGTAGGGCGTCGACGACGGGAACTCCCCCGCGCACGTGTCCACCGTCTTGTAGGCGGGCCGGACGCCCAGGGCCCAGCGCTGCTCGCGCACCGCCTCCTCGGTGGTGCCGCGCAACGTCGCCAGCTGGCGGTCGGAGAAGCCCATCCGCTTCATGCGGCGCAGCTCCGCCGCGCCCGCCTGTGGCAGGTCGGTGAACCAGCGCTCGGCCTCGAGCAGCTCCTCCATCTGGAACAGGAACCAAGGGTCGATGCCCGATGCCTGCGTGATGGCGTCCACAGAGAGCCCGGCCGCGAGCGCCCGCTTGACCTGGAAGATTCGCTCGGGCGTGGGGGTCCGCAGGGCGACCCGCAGGTCCTCCGCCGCGTCGCTCGTCAACCGGTCGTCGCCCAACGTCTGCCCCACGACCCACCCCGAGCGTCCCGCCTCGAGCGCGCGCAGCCCTTTCTGGAACGCCTCCTTGAAGGTGCGGCCGATGGCCATCGCCTCGCCCACCGACTTCATCTGCGTCGTCAGCCGGAAGTCGGCGGTCGGGAACTTCTCGAACGCGAAGCGCGGCACCTTCACGACGACGTAGTCGAGCACGGGCTCGAAGGAGGCCGGTGTGGTCTTCGTGATGTCGTTGGGCAGCTCGTCGAGCGTATACCCGACGGCGAGCTTCGCGCCGATGCGGGCGATCGGGAACCCCGTGGCCTTGGACGCGAGCGCCGAGGAGCGCGACACGCGTGGATTCATCTCGATCACCAGCATCTCGCCGTCGGCCGGGTTCACGGCGAACTGGATGTTGCAGCCGCCCGCGGCCACGCCGACCTCACGGATGATGGCGATCGACGCGTCGCGCATCCGCTGGTACTCGCGGTCGGTGAGCGTCATGGCGGGCGCCACGGTGATGGAATCGCCGGTATGGACGCCCATCGGATCGAGGTTCTCGATCGAGCAGACGATCACGACGTTGTCGCGGCCGTCGCGCATCACCTCGAGCTCGTATTCCTTCCAGCCCAGCACGGAGCGCTCGATCAGGGTCGAGTGCACGGGCGACAGATCCAGCGCGCCCTCGACCAGCTCCTCGAACTCCGCCCGGTTGTACGCGACGCCGCCCCCGGTCCCGCCCAGCGTGAACGACGGCCGGATGATCGCCGGATACCCGGTCGCCGCCACCGCGTCGAGCGCCTCCTCCAGCGATCCCACCGTGCGGCCGCGCGGCGCGTCCAGCCCGATGCGCCGCAGCGCCGCCGCGAACTCGGCCCGGTCCTCCGCCATCTGGATCGCGCGCGCCGAGGCGCCGATCAGCTCGACCCCGAACTCCGCCAGTGTGCCGTCCTTGGCCAGCGCCATAGCGACGTTCAACGCCGTCTGCCCACCCATGGTCGGCAGCAGGGCGTCGGGGCGCTCACGCTCGATCACGAGACGAACCCACTCCGCTGTGAGCGGCTCGATGTACGTGCGATCGGCCAGCTCGGGGTCGGTCATGATGGTGGCGGGGTTCGAGTTCACGAGAATGACCTCGTACCCTTCTTCCTTGAGCGCCTTCACCGCCTGCGTGCCCGAGTAGTCGAACTCCGCGCCCTGGCCGATCACGATCGGGCCGGACCCGAGCAGCAGAATGCGCCGCAGGTCAGTCCGCTTGGGCATCGAGCACGTCCTGCAGTGTTTCGTCCAGGGAGCGACGCGGAGCCCACCCCAGGGCGCGCAGCCTGGCGCCGTCCCCCACGAGGTGCGGCACGGCGTCGGGACGAACATCCGCGGCGTCCACTTCCAGGATCGGCTGCCAGCCCGCGAGCGCGCAGAGCCGCACCACCAGGTCTTTCAGCGCCACCCCGTCACCCGAGGACACGTTGTAGATCTCGCCGGGAACGCCCGCGCCCAGCAATCGCATGTAGGCGTCGACCACATCCGCCACGTGCAGGATGTCGCGCACGCCGTCCAGCAGACCCGTGGCGATCGCCGGGGCGCGCGCGCGCCGCGCCGTGAGCACACGGTGGGCGTAGCGCGGCACCAACGCCCGCTCGCTCTGACCGTGGCCGGTGTGCGGCGAGGGCCGGGCCACCACCACCCGCAGCCCCGTGCGACGCCACTCCGACAGCGCCGCGACCTCGGCGCCGACCTTGCTCGCCGCGTAGGCCGACACGGGCGCCACGGGATCCGTCTCGCGCCGTGGCGCCTCCGCGCCCGGCCCGTACACTTCGACACTCGAGACCACGAGCAGGAGCGGATCCGCATCCCCCATCCGCTTCGCATCGGCGAGAGCGCGCGCGAGCCGGGCGGTCCCGCCGGAATTCTCGTTCCAGGCCCGTCCGGGATTCCGCTCCGCCACGGTAACCCAGCTGACCGCCGCGAGATGGACCACCGCGTCCCAGTCACCCTCGGCCGCCCGCCGCACGGACTCGTCGTCGGCCAGCTCGAGCGGCACCCAGGTGACCCGGTCGCGCAGCGCGGCGTCGTAGCGCTTGGCCCGCTGGTCCTCCTCGAGCCGGAACGTTCCCGTCACCGTGTGCCCGTCGGCGACGAGCCGGCGCACGAGCCACGATCCGGCGAAGCCGTCGGCTCCGGTGACGAGCACCTTCACTCGAGCCGCTCCAGGTCGGCCGAGACCATCCTGCGCACCAGCTCCGCGAACCCGACCGTGGGACGCCAGTCCAGCGTGCGTTGCGCCTTCGACGGATCGGCGCGCAGCACGTCGACCTCGGCCGGCCGCACCAGCGTGCGGTCCACCACGACGTGCTTCTTCCAGTCCAGGCCCACGTGCGCGAACGCGATCGCGACCAGGTCCCGCACCGTGTGCGACTCGCCGGTCCCGATCACGTAGTCATCGGGCGCCGGCTGCTGCAGCATGCGCCACATGGCGTCCACATAGTCTCCGGCATAACCCCAGTCCCGGCTCGCGTCCAGATTGCCGAGCCGCAGCTCCCGGTCCAGCCCTTTCGCGATACGGGCCACGCCGTGGCTCACCTTGCGGGTGACGAACTCGAGGCCCCGGCGGGGGGATTCGTGGTTGAACAGGATGCCGCTCACGGCGTACAGGCCGTAGGACTCCCGGTAGTTCACCGTGATCCAGTGCCCGTAGACCTTGGCGACGCCGTAGGGCGAGCGCGGGTAGAACGGCGTGGATTCCCGCTGCGGCGTCTCCATCGCCTTGCCGAACATCTCCGAGGAGCTGGCCTGGTAAAACCGCGCCTCAGGATGGGCGAGGCGCACCGCCTCCAGCAAACGGGTCACACCCAGGGCGGTGAACTCGCCGGTGAGCACGGGCTGCGCCCAGGACGTCGGGACGAAGCTCTGGGCGGCCAGGTTGTAGACCTCGTGCGGCTTGGCGTCGCGGACCACCGCGGTGAGGGAATGCTGATCGAGCAGATCGGCCGGGACGACGTGGAGGCGGCCGAGCAGGTGCCCGATGCGCTCGTAGGAGTCGTGCGAGGTCCGGCGGACCACGCCGACGACTTCGTACCCCTTGTCGAGCAGCAGCTCCGCCAGGTAGGAGCCATCCTGGCCCGTGACCCCTGTAACCAGAGCCCGTCGCTGGGGTTGCTCCGCCTTGGTCGCCCGCTTAGGTTTCCCCGGCTTTTCCCCGCCGCGGACGCGGCCCGGGGAGCGTGCTGAAGGGCTCATCTACCGGACGAACCTATGGCTCGAGTATGTGAGATTTGTGGCAAAGGCCCGACGACGGGCCATAACGTGAGCCACGCCAACAACAAGACGAACCGCCGCTGGTATCCTAACTTGCAGCGGGTGCGCGCGGTGGTGGACGGCCGCACGCGGCGCATCCGGGCCTGCACCCGGTGCATCAAGTCGAACAAGGTGACCAAGGCCGCTTGAAAGAAGGGGGACCCATCGGGCCCCCCTTCGCGCATTCGCTTCCTTCCGCGCCAGTCGCTCACTCACTCAGCAGCTCGATTCGCGCCACGTCCGCGCCGTCGCCCGGCCGGTGGCCGAGCTTGACGATGCGCGTGTAGCCGCCGGGACGGGCGGCGAAGCGCTTCCCCAGCTCGGCGAAGAGCCGGTGGGTGACGTCGCGATCCTTGATGCGACGCTCGACCAGGCGGCGGGCGTGCAGGTCCCCGCGGCGCGCCAGCGTGATGAGCCGCTCGGCGTAGGGCCGCAGCTCCTTGGCCTTCGCTTCGGTCGTCTCGATGCGGTCGTGCCGGAACAGGCTGGTGGCCATGTTGGCGAGCAGCGCCTTGCGATGACTCGCGGTCCGCGACAGCTGCCGGTGCTTGGCGCGGTGGCGCACTTACTCCTCCCCGCCGTCGGTAACGCGCGCCATCGGGAGCATGCCCGGGTCGAGGACCTTCACCGCGCCCTCGACCTCCTCGTAGCGCATCCCGAAGTTGAGGCCTTCGCGCCGCAGCAGATCCGCGATCTCCCCCAGGGCCTTTTCGCCGACGTTCTTCACCTTCAGGAGGTCGCTTTCAGCGTACTGCACGAGGTCGCCGAGGGTCCGGATGTTGGAGTTCTTGAGCGAGTTCACCGACCGGACCGAGAGCCCGAGGTCGTCGATCGAGCGGGCCAGCGAGGCTGCGAGCCCGTCGGCGGCGCTGACGCCCACCGCCGGCGTCTCGGCCGCCACCATCGGGACCTTGCCGAAATCCACGAAGAAACGGAAGTGCTCCTGCGCGAGCGCGGCCGCGTAGGCCACGGCGTCTTCGGGGGAAATCGTGCCGTTGGTCTCGACCGACAAGGTGAGGCGGTCGTAGTCCGTGCGCTGGCCGACGCGGGTTTCGGCGACCGTGAAGTTGGCGCGGCGCACCGGGTTGTAGATCGAATCGATGCGCACCACGTCCACCGGCAGTGTCCGGTCGACCGGGTGCTGCTCGGCTTCGACGTAGCCGCGCCCCTTGTTCACGTACAGATCGCCGGCGACTTCGCGGTCGTCCTGCAGGGTGAACAGCAGCTGGTCGGGGTTGACCACGCTCACCGCGGCCTGGGCCTCGATGTCCCGGGCGTACACGGGCCCGGCCTTGTCGCGGCGGATGTGCAGCACCGCCTCCTCGACGTCGGAGTCGAGCACCAGGGTCAGCTGCTTCAGGCGCTGAATGATCTGGTGCACGTCTTCCACGACGCCGGGAATCGTCTGGTGCTCGTGCACGACACCGTCCAGCCGGAAGGCCCAGACGGCGGCGCCCCGGAGCGAGGACAGCAGCATGCGGCGCAACGAATTGCCGAGGGTGTAGCCGTAACCGCGCTCCAGCGGCTGCAGCCGGAACTCGGCGGCGTTCGGGTTGTCCTCGCGCTTGGTCATCTCGACCAGGTGCGGCCGGACGAGCCCCGTCAAATCGAGAGTCGTCATCACTTGGAATAAAGCTCGACGATTAGCTGTTCCTGCGCGGCGATCGGAATGGTCTCGCGCGTTGGCCGCTCGGTCATCCGCCCGACGGCCTTGTCTCCATCCACCTGAATCCAGCTCACCGGCTGCATGCGCGTGAACTGCTCACGCGCGATCTTCACCGGCACCAACTCGCGGCTCGCCTCGACGAGCTTGATCTCGTCGCCGGGGCGGATACGGTAGGACGGGATGTCCACCGTCCGGCCGTTGACCTGCACGTGCCGGTGCCGCACCATCTGCCGTGCCTGGCGCCGGGAGATGGCGAAGCCCATCCGGTACACCAGATTGTCGAGACGGCTCTCGAGCGCGACGAGCAATGCCTCGCCTGTCACCCCGGGCTCCTTCAGCACGCGCTCGAACACGTTCCGGAACTGCCGCTCCGACAGCCCATAGATGCGCTTCACCTTCTGCTTTTCCCGCAGCTGCTTCGAATACTCCGAGGCTTTGCGGCGGCGCCCGGCGGTCTGGCCGTGCTGACCCGGGGCGTAGGCGCGGCGCTCCACGGCGCACTTCTCCGTGAGACAGCGCGTGCCCTTCAGGAAGAGCTTGGTGCCCTCACGGCGGCACAGCTTGCAGGCGGGGCCGGTGTAGCGAGCCATGGCCTAGACCCGCCGCTTCTTGGGCGGCCGGCACCCGTTGTGCGGGATCGGCGTCACGTCACGGATCGAGCGGATCTGCAGGCCCGCCGTGGCGAGCGCCTGAATTGCGGACTCGCGTCCCGATCCGGGACCCTGGACGCGCACATGCACGCGCTTCACGCCGATGTTCACCGCCTCCCGCGCCGCCTGCTCGGCGGCCACCGTCGCGGCGAACGGCGTGGATTTCTTCGATCCCTTGAAGCCCGCCTTGCCGGAGGACCCCCAGGTGATCGCGTTGCCCTGCATGTCGGTGATCGTGATGAGCGTGTTGTTGAACGTCGCGGTGATATGCGCGATGCCCTCCGCTTCCACGACCTTCTTCGTGCGCTTCGCGCCCGTTGCTTTCGCTTGTGCCATGCCCGTCCGGTTACTTTTTCAGGGTCGGTTTCTTCTTGCCTGCGATCGCGCGACGCGGCCCCTTCTTGGTCCGCGCGTTCGTGTGCGTCCGCTGCCCGCGCACCGGCAGCCCCTTGCGGTGCCGCCCACCGCGGTACGTGCCGATATCCATCAGACGCTTGATGTTCATCGCGGTCTCGGTGCGCAGCGCGCCCTCGACCTTGTAGTCCCGCTCGATGACCTGCCGCAGCCGCGCGACTTCGGCGTCGCGCAGATCGCGCACGCGCGTGTCGGGGCTCACCCCGGTCTCCGCCAGAATCCTTTGCGCGTTGCTGCGACCGATGCCGAAGATGTAGGGCAGCGCGTACGCGACTTTTTTGTCGCGCGGCAAGTCAATTCCGGCGATGCGTGCCATGCCTCAACCCTGCC
>DATDED010000055.1:0-1769 GCA_036523455.1 Gemmatimonadales bacterium | reverse complement strand
ATTGGCCCCGCCCCCGACTTCCCCGCCACCATCGCCTCCCACGTGGCCGCGACGGTCGTGCCCAACGGCGACACGACGCCGAGGCCAGTGACCGCGACACGCCGCTTCACGGGTGAGGCGCCCTCACTTCCCCATCTTTTCGTGCAGATACTTCATGGCGTCGCCGACGGTGCGGAGCTTCTCCGCTTCCTCGTCGGGGATATCGATGTCGAATTCCTTCTCGAACGCCATTACCAGCTCGACGGTGTCGAGACTGTCCGCGCCGAGGTCCTCCATGAAGCTCGCTTCGGGCTTGAGCTTGTCGCGCTCGACCCCGAGCTCCTCGACGATGATGTCCTTCACTTTTTCCTCGAGCTGCTTCATGTCCATTGCCATGTGGCGCCTCTCCAAGGAGGTTGGAAGGAATTCACATCACCATCCCGCCGTCGACCACGAGCACCTGGCCCGTAATGTAGCTCGCCAGATCGGAGGCGAGAAAGAGCACCGCACCGGCCACATCCGCGCCGGTTCCCAGCCTGGCGAGCGGAATCGCGGCCTGGAGTGTCTGCTTCGCCTCGTCGGGGACGGCGCGCGTCAATTCGGTGTCGATGTACCCCGGCGCCACCGCGTTGACGAGCACGTTGCGCGACGCCAGCTCCTTCGCGACGGCCTTCGTGAAGCCGATCAGCCCCGCCTTGGCCGCCGCGTAGTTGGCCTGCCCCTTGTTGCCGATCAAGCCCACGACGCTCGAGATGTTCACGATGCGTCCCCAGCGCCGCTTGATCATGCCGCGCGCGACGAGCTTCGTGAGCAGGAACGGCCCCTTGAGATTCACATCCAGCACCGCGTCCCAGTCGTCGGCCCCGATGCGGAACAACAGGTTGTCCTTGGTGGTGCCGGCGTTGTTCACGAGGATGTCCACCGGTCCCACCTCGGCTTCCACCTGCCCTGCCAGCGCTTCGACCTGCGCGGCGACACCGATGTCACACGCGAAGCCCCGCGCCGCGCCGCCCAGACTCGCCGCGACCTCCTGCGCCTTCGCGCCGTCGCGCCCGCACAGGGCGACTTTCGCCCCCGCTGCGTGGAGCGCCGTGGCAATGGCGACCCCGATCCCCCGGCTGCCCCCTGTGACGAGAGCGACCTTTCCACTCAGGTCGATCGACGTCACGCCTCACCCCGATTGCGGATTGTAGATTGCGGATTGCGGATTGATAATGTGAATTTCGAGCACGCACCGCGGCCAAAGGCCCAATCCACAATCCGCAATCCGCAATCCGCAATCCCTCTCATTCAGCCTCCAGAAAGCTCGCCACCTCAGCGGCACTGCCCAGCGAAACAACGTTTGCCCCTGGAAGGATCCGCCGCAGCAGTCCCGCCAACACCTGTCCGGGGCCGATCTCGATGAAGCGCGCGCCTTCCGCGGCGATCCGGGCGGCGTGCTGCATGCACTCGACCCAGCGCACCGGGGCCGTGAGCTGGTCCGACAGGGTGCGGCGGGCCCGGGCCGCGTCCTTCACCGCCTCGGCGGTGGCGTTGGCCACGACCGGGAACGCGGGCTCGGCGAACTCCGCCTTGTCGAGCGCCAGGCGCAACGCATTCGCCGCCGGGGCCATGAGGGGCGAGTGGAACGCGCCGCTCACCTTCAACGTGATCACCCGCTTGGCGCCCTTCGCCTTGCACAGCTCTCCCGCCTTGTGCACGGCGTCGGGATCGCCCGAGATCACGGTCTGGTCCGGCGCGTTCAGGTTCGCGGGCACGACGACGTCGTCCTGGCTCGAGGCGGCGGCGCA
>DATDED010000054.1:0-4942 GCA_036523455.1 Gemmatimonadales bacterium | reverse complement strand
ACCGCCATGAGGCGCGTGCCGAGCAGCGAGCCGTACTCACCGACCCGGCCGCGAATCGACTTCCGGAGGATGAAGTAGCTCCACCCTTCGGCCGACGTGCCCCGGGTGAAAGTCGCCTCGGGATAGGGGTAGGCGTTGTTCTGCAGCGGGTCGACCTGGAAGATCTGCGTGTAGATGCTGCGCGCGTCGGCGGCGAGATCGCCCGTCCCCGGCCGCGGCGGGAAGACGCTGATCTGGCAGCGCTCGCCGTTCGAGAAGAGTTGCGAGCCGTACACGATGCCGTCCGGGTAGACGGTGCGCGTCCAGCCCTCGGGAATCGTGTAGACGTAGTCGTCGAGCGACGCGGGGGCACCACCGCCCTGCGGTGCGGGCGGCGTGACGGCGACCGGTCCCGGCGGCGCCTGGTCGGTCGCCGGCGCCCGGAAGGCGAGCGACGCCAAGAAGCCCCGGATCTCCGCGGTGTAGTCCTGCCCCGTTTCGTCGATCACGACGCTCATGACGCGGCCGTGCCCCGTCACGGTGAACAGGATCACCGTAACCGGAATGCCGCGCTGTACGACCTTCACCGCGGCGCTGACGGCGGTCCACCCGTCGGGAGACTGCTTCGCTTCGGGCCTCGGCGTTGTGGGCGCGCCGAAAGGCTGGGCGATCCGCCTGGCCCACTCGACGGCGAAGTTCTGCAGCGGGTCGGACGAGGCGGCCTGGCTCGGGAAGAGAAAGATCTGACAGTAGGTCGTGCGACGGCCCACCGGCCGCATGATCTGGAACTGCAGCATGCCGTTCTGGTCGCCGCGCTGCCACCCGGCCGGCGACGTGAAGCTGGCGATGTCGAACGTCGCAGCCTGAGACGAGGCGCGGGGCGCCACGGCCAGCGCCACGAGACTCGCGAGCACCAGAGCCTTCACCACTTCCTCCCGCGTGAGACGTTCGACCGGTCGGACACGCCCTGCAAAGATGAGCCGCACGCCGGCCGCTGGCGAGCGGGCCGGTTCTCCCCTTGGCGCCCCAAGCGATTTCCCATACATTGTAGATCATGGCACGCATCGGGGCCTTCGAGGAGCTGGTGCTGCTCGCCGTGGGCGGACTCGCGGGCGAGGGGTACGGCGTCACCATCCAGTCCGATCTCGAGCGCGAAACAGGCGACACGATCTCCCTCGGCGCCGTCTACGCGACGCTCGACCGGCTGGAGCGCAAGGGACTGCTGCGCTCCCGCATGGGACCCGCCACCGCCGAGCGCGGCGGCCGCCGCAAGCGCCTCTACCGCATCACCCCCGACGGCGCCGCAGCGGTGCGCGAGATGCAGCGCATCCGCGCCCGGCTCGGTGGCCCGAGCCCCCACCCCGCGAGCGCATGACGACCGCCCACGCCACGCTGGTGCGCTGGCTCGTCGATCCCGCTCGCCAGGAGGAGCTGCTCGGGGATCTGGAAGAGCTCGCCGGCCGTGGTACGGGACGATTCTGGCTCGATGTGGCGAGTGTGTGTATGCGCCAGTCGCGCGTCGTCGCCGCGGCCCGCACCCCGTCGCGCCTCGCGGCGGCGCTCGCCGTGGTCGCGGCCCTGACCTTGGGCTCCACCGCTCCGACCCTCAGGACGGTCCGCGCAGTCGATCCGGCGGGAGAGTTCACGCTGGAGTTCGCGGGCGCCCGCGTGGTCGGCGCCACCCTGGACGGCGCGCCGGTGCCGCCCCACCGCCTGATCCAGCAGCCGGGCCGCCTGGTGATCCGGGGCGGCGGCGACGCCGGGAACGACCTGAACATCCGCCTCGCCTCGAACGGCGCTTTCTACTGGCGCGCCCGCAGCCCCCGACCCACCACCAGACCCTGAGTCCATGCGCCCCTGCGACCCTTTGGTCCGCTTATATCTCATACAATGTAGAACTCAACAACGGAGCCTCTGATGCTGCTCGCACTCATCGCCACGCTCGTGGCGAACCCGGCGGCCACACCCGACACGGCGCGGCTCGCGCCGGTGTGCCGCCGCTTCATCGCCCTGGACGCCGCGCGGATCTGGCCCGGCTTTCGGCCCGACACCCTCGCCGTGGCCTTCGTGGTGCCGGAGCGCGGCACCATGCTCTGCAACTGGCGTGGGGCCCCGCCCCAAGGCTTCACGGCGCTGGGTGCCCCCGGGCTCGCCTGGATCGACGTCGCCTCCCGTTCCGCGGCGAACACCAACGCGGAGCTCGCGGGTCGCCACGTGGCGCAGCTCGTGGCGCAGCCGGACGCGACTCCGGCACAGCTCGTCTACCTCGCCGCCCACGAAGCCTTCCACGTGTTCGAGCGCGGCAGCCGTCGTGAGGGCAAGCGGTTCGGCGGCGGTGAGAACGCGTTCCTCGTGACGAGCTATCCCGTCTTCGATCGCGACAACGAAGCGGGCTTCGCGCTCGAAGCGCGGGTGCTCACGGCCGCGCTGCGGGCGCCCGGCGATTCCTCCGCCCGCGCGCTCGCCTGGGAGTTCCTGGCGCTGCGCGACGCACGCCAGCGGGCCCTCGGCGCCGACGGAGCGGAGTTCGAGCGGATGGCGGAGTTGAACGAGGGACTCGCGGAGTACGCCGGTCTCCGTGCCGTGCAGGTTGGGCCGCTCGATCCCGCGTGGCGCGACGGGGCATCACGAGTGGCCGCGCGGGTCACGGGCAGCCTGGACAGCGTGACGACGCAGTCGCGCAACTCGCTCCGGCTGCGCTTCTACGCGACCGGTCCCGCGCTGGGGCGGTTGCTCGACCGCCTCGCGAGCGAGCGGTGGAAAACGGATCTGGTCCGTGAGGACCGCACGCTACAGGAGGAGCTCGCGGCGGTGACGGGGTACGGGACCCGCGAAGCCCGGCTCATCGCGGCGGCGCGCGCGCGCTTCGACTGGCCCGCGCTGGCACAGAGTACCGCGGCTACGATCGCGGGCCTCGAATCCCTGCGTCTGGCGCAGCGCGATTCGATCCTCGCCGCACGGGGCATCGAGCTCGTGATCGACGCGAGCGCGGTGGGCGGGATGGGCATGTGCGGCATCGACCCGCAGAACCTGCTCCAGGCGGGACAGGGCGTGCTGTTGCACCGGCGCTGGGTACGGCCCTGCGTGGGCAAGGCACTGGACGCCGAGTTCACGACTCCCGTGGTGCAAGATCAGCGGGCCGGCACGGTGCGCGCCGTGATCGGCGAGGAGACGACGCTGCGCTGGACCGCTGGCGGGACGCTGCTCGCCCTGCCGGACGGCGCGCGACTCGGTGACGTGCGTGATCTGCGACTCGAAGCGCCGCTCGTGACCGTCCAGGCGGCCCACGTCGCCGTGGAACGGAGCGGACGAACGGTGACCGTGCGGCTGTTACCCGCTTCGTAGCAGGGAATCGGATTCCACGGCGACCGCGCGCGGCAGCCACAGCGTGAACGTGCTCCCGTGGCCGAGCACGCTCTCGACCGCGATGCCCCCTCCCTGCAGCTCGGCCAGGAGCCGGGCGATCGCGAGGCCGAGTCCCGTGCCGCCCAGCGCGCGGTTGCGGGACTGCTCGACGCGGAAGAAACGGTCGAACACGTGCGGCAGGTGCTCCGCGGCTATCCCTGAACCCGTGTCCTGCACACTCACGCCGACCCTGTCGCCGTCTTCCCGGATGAAGAACGTCACGCAGCCGCGCGCGGTGTAGCGCACGGCGTTCGAGGCCAGGTTCAGCAGGATCTGCCGCGTCCGATTCGCGTCCCCCAGCGCCGCGACGGGGGCCGGAGCCCACTCGGTACAGCCGACGTCGAGGCCCTTGCCCACAGCCATCGCCTCGGTGATGTCCTGCACGTCCTCCACCACCGCCGTCAGATCAAACGGGGCGCGGGCCAGCGCCAGTCGCCGGCTCTCGCCGCGCGCGATCAGCAGCAGCTCATCGACCATCTTGGTGGTCCGCTCGAGCTCGGTTTCCATGGCGGCGAGCGATTCCCGGACCGGCGACGGGGTGCGGTGCTGGGCCGAGGCCCACTGCACCTGCGCGCGCAGGTGCGTCAGCGGCGTCCGCAGCTCGTGGCTCGCATCCGCCGTGAAGGACTCGAGCGCCCGGTGCGCGCGGTCCACCCGTCCGAGCATCCGGTTGATGCTCTCGGCGAGCTCGGTGATCTCCGCCTGGCCGGTGGGGCTGTCGATCCGCTTGCCCAGGTCCTCGGGGCCGATCGCTCGCGTCTCGCCGGAGATGCGCTCCAGTGGCCGCAGTGCCTCGGCCACCGCCGTACGCGCGCCGCGCGTAGCGCCGAACGCCGCCACCGGCAACAGCAGCGCGGCGGCGACCACCAGCCCGAGCAGAGCGATCACATAGGGCTGACGGCTGGCCACCACGTAGATGTCGAAGGCACCGCTCGCCCGGTGCAGCGCCTGGTAGCGCCAGCGAGCCCGCTGGGCGATCGCGGCCAGCAGCATCCGGCGCACGTCGTCCGGGGAGGCCGACGCGGGTATCCCCTCGAGCCGCTTCGCCGGCATCCCGGGCGACAGGAAGTAGACCTGCATCATGCCGTCCGCATTCGTGGTCCGCGTGATCACGACCCGGCCGCCCATGTCGAGCAGCTGGTCCGCGAGAGCCGCCGGCATGACGCTGCCCGGTCCGCCGGTGGAATCGCCGTAGGCGCCGATCAGGGACTGGGTGACGTCGGCGGTATGCTCGAGCGAGCGGCGCAACACCGCCTCGGCTGCCAGCGCGAAGACGACGACTACGAGGAGCGCGTACCCTGCCAGCGCGGTCCAGGTGAGGTGGCTGAACCGCTTCGTGAGAACGGCGCCGAGACGTCGCTCGCTCACGACGCCTCCAGCCGATACCCTGCCCCGCGCACGGTGCGAATCGGGGGACGGGCTCCGGCGAAAGTCAGCTTCTTGCGCAGGTAGTTGATGTAGACGTCCACGACGTTGGTCTCGGGGTCGAACTTGTAGTTCCATACGGCTTCGGCGATGCGCGAGCGCGAGACCGTCCGGCCGGCGTTGCGCATCAGGA
>DATDED010000053.1:0-6361 GCA_036523455.1 Gemmatimonadales bacterium | reverse complement strand
GCAGCGACCGAACTGGCAACGCCCGATGCGGCGGCTGCTCGACGAGATCCTCACCGACGCCGAGATTGATGGATTGATCCGTCGCCTGGAGCGCACCCGGAAGTCACCCCACTCCTGAGGTCCCGGTCCACCATGGCATCGTCGGTCATCCGGCCCAAGCCGCGCCTTTCGTTCTGGGAAATCTGGAACATGAGCTTCGGGTTTCTCGGGATCCAGATCGGCTTCGCGCTGCAGAACGCGAACGTGAGCCGGATCTTCGAGACGCTGGGCGCGAAGGTGGAGAACATCCCCATCCTGTGGATCGCGGCGCCGGTGACGGGGCTCGTCGTCCAGCCGATCGTCGGCTACTTCAGCGACCGCACCTGGAACCGCCTGGGCCGGCGCCGCCCCTACTTCCTCGGCGGGGCCATCCTCGCTTCGCTGGCCCTGATCGTCATGCCGAATTCCCCGATGCTGTGGGTCGCGGCCGGCATGCTGTGGATCATGGACGCCTCCATCAACATCTCCATGGAGCCGTTCCGCGCCTTCGTGGGCGACAACCTCCCCTCGTCGCAGCGCACGACCGGGTTCGCGATGCAGAGTTTTCTCATCGGCACGGGCGCCGTCGTGGCCTCCATGCTCCCGTGGCTCCTCACCAATCAGTTCGGGGTCAGCAATCAGGCCCCCGAGCGCACGATCCCCGACTCGGTGCGTCTGTCCTTCTATTTCGGCGCCGCGGTCTTTTTCGCGGCGGTCCTCTAGACGGTGGTCAAATCGAAGGAGTATTCGCCCGAAGAGATGGCCTCGTTCGAGGAGAACCAGGCGCGGGAGGTCCACGCGAGGAAGACCCGCTCGGCGGAGGAGTTCGCGGCCAACGGGCGGCGGCAGGTCTTCGTGGGGATGATCCTGCTCGTGGCGGGCGCCGTTGCCAGCGCCGTGCTCATCGCACTGGGGGAATACCAAGTCATCATCCTCTCGGCGGGCGCCGGCATCGTTGGGGTGCTGCTCATCATCGGCGGCCTCCTGCAACAGCGCGGCCGCCACGACAACGGGTTCGTCACCATCCTGAACGATTTCCAGGACATGCCCCGGACCATGAAGCAGCTGGCCTGGGTCCAGTTCTTCGCGTGGTTCGCGTTGTTCGCCATGTGGATCTACACGACCGCTGCGGTGACCAGCCACATCTACCACACCACCGACACGACCTCGGCGCTGTTCAACGAGGGCGCCAACTGGGTCGGCGTCGGGTTCAGCGCGTACAACGGCGTCGCCGCGGTGGTGGCCTTCGCCATTCCGGTGCTGGCGGCGCGGACCAGCCGGAAGCTCGCCCACGCGATCTGCCTGGTCTGCGGCGCGCTGGGGCTCCTTTCCATCTTCGTTCTCACGGACCCCCGGTACCTGCTCGGCTCCATGGTGGGAGTCGGGATTGCCTGGGCGAGCATCCTCTCCATGCCCTACGCGATCCTGACCGGCTCCCTGCCGCCCTCGAAGATGGGCTACTACATGGGGGTGTTCAATTTCTTCATCGTGATCCCCCAGATCGTCGCGGCCGCCATCCTGGGTCGCATCGTCGGCGGATTGTTCGGCGGCGAAGCCATCTACGCGCTGTTGATCGGCGGCGCGTCCCTCGTGCTCGCCGCGATCCTCACGCTGCGCGTCGAGGACCGGGACGACGTGAAGGCGGCCGCATGAACAGGATCCATCGCGCCGCGACGCTCGTGGTCGTCGGCACGGGCGCCGGTGCCGCCTGTGCGCACCAAGCGCCCGAAGCCCAGGCCCATGAGCCCACGCCAGTAACCGCGCCATCGGTGCGTCACGTGGACCCGGTTGTGTTCTGGGACAACGCCACCGTCTACTTCCTCCTCACCGATCGCTTTCTCGATGGCGATTCCGCCAACGACCACGCTCTGGGCCGCGCCCACGACGGCGCGCTGCTGCGCAACTTCGAAGGCGGAGACCTGGCCGGAGTCCGCCGGAAGATCGACGAAGGCTACTTCGACAGTCTCGGCGTGACGGCCATCTGGCTGACGCCCTTCGTGGAGCAGATCCACGGCAGCGTGGACGAAGGGACCGGGAAGACCTACGGCTACCACGGCTATTGGACGCGGGACTGGACGGCGGTGGACCCGGCGCTCGGTACCAGGGAAGATCTGCGCGCGATGGTCGATGCCGCCCATCGTCACCACATCCGGGTCCTCATGGACGCCGTCATCAATCATACCGGGCCGCCGACTCCGGAGGATCCAGCGTGGCCATCAGACTGGGTCCGCACCGGCCCCAATTGCACATACCGGGACTACGCCACGACGGTGGACTGCACGCTGGTGGCGACGCTCCCCGACGTACGCACCGACCGGGACGCGCCCGTCGAGCTGCCCTCGACGCTGACCGAGAAGTGGCGTCGCGAGGGTCGTCTGGACGAGGAGCGGGCGTCGCTCGACAGCTTCTTCCGGCGCACCGGGCATCCCCGTGCCCCGCGCTTCTACATCATCAAATGGCTCACCGACTGGGTGCGTCGGTTCGGGTTCGACGGGTACCGGATCGATACCGCCAAGCACTTCGGGGAGACGGTCTCGGGCGAGCTGAAGGCGGAGGCCGAGGAGGCGTTCGCGGACTGGAAGCGGATGCATCCCGCGCTGGTCATGGACGACCTTCCCTTCTACATGGTGGGGGAGGTCTACGGCTGGGATCCGAGCCAGGGACGGTCGTACAACTTCGGCGACCGCACCGTCGATTATTTCGCCCACGGCTACGACGGTCTCATCAACTTCGCGTTCAAGCGGGACGCCGCAGGACTGCCGGACTCCGTGTTCTCTCGCTACGCCGCCGCCCTTCACGGGACGCTGCGTGAGGCCGCCATCCTCAACTACCTCAGCTCTCACGACGACGGCTCGCCCTACGATCCGGACCGCGACAAGCCGTTCGACGCCGGGACGCGGCTCCTGCTCGCCCCGGGCGGCGCACAGATCTACTATGGAGACGAACTGGCCCGGCCGCTACGCGTGGCGGGCGCTGCGGGCGACGCCAACCTGCGCTCGCTGATGAACTGGCAGGATCTGGCGGGCGGAGGGGCCACGGTGGATGTCCTGGGACATTGGCGGAAGCTGGGCCGGTTTCGCCGGGCCCACCCCGCCGTGGGGGCGGGTGTGCATCGCCAGCTCCAGGCGGCACCGTACATCTTCAGTCGCACGCTCGACACAGGCGGCATCCACGATCGCGTGATCGTGGCGCTGGGCCAGCAACGGGGCCCAAAGACCATCCCGGTCTTCGGGGTGTTTCCCGACGGGACCGGGCTGGTGGATGCATATTCCGGAGCACGAGGCACGGTAACGAACGGGGGGGTTTCCCTCACGACCGCATTCGACCTCGTGCTCCTGAGCGAAGGGCGATAGGACGATGCGACGCCGATCGTGGTGCCTCCTCGCCGGGCTGGTCCTGGCCGGCACTTCCTGCGCGCACCGCCGCGGCACTGCCTCCGACGCCGCCGCGCAGCCGGCCAACAACCCCGTATACGTGAACGTCATCAACCACTACACGCTGCCGGTGGACGTCTTCGCCGTCGAAGGCGGGACCAGCTACCGGATGGGGACCGTGCATCCGGGCATCGCCAGCACGTTCGTGCTGCGCCAATCGATGGTCGGTAATGGTCCGGTGGAGTTCGTGGCCCAACCCGCGGGCACCGAGTCGCCAGTCAGATCGGGGCAACTGCTGCTCGCGCCCGGGGACGTCGTGGACTTCGAGATCGCGACCCCCTTGTTCAACAGCACCGCGACCGTGCATCACTAAGGCTCGGCGCCGCTCACGAGGCGGCGTCCGAGGATGACGCTCAGCCCGTGCGGTGCTTGCGCCGGAAGTCCTGGGGCGTCACCCCCGCCCAGCGCTTGAAGGCCCGGTGAAATGCGCTGGGCTCCGAGAATCCCAACAGGTAGGCAATCTCCGCGACCGCCAGCGACGCATCGACCAGCAGGCGCTCCGCCGCCTCGCGGCGCGTGTCGTCCACGAGCTCCTGGTAGGTCACTCCCTCCGCGGCGAGGCGGCGCTGCAAGGTGCGCGGCGCCACGGCCAGCCGGCGCGCGACGTCCCGGACGCTCGGCTCACCGCGGCCCAGCCGCGTCGCGAGCACGCCGCGCACGCGTACCGACGCCGAATCGGCGGCCGCGGGCGGGGTGCGCGCCGACACGTCCCGCGCATGCCCCTCGAGCACCTGCCGCAGCACGGGGTCGCGGCGGCGCAACGGCAGGCTCCACGTCTCTCGTGGAAACGCGACGCCGTCCCAGGGAGCGGCCGTGCGAACCTCGCACCCGAGCTGACGCGCGAGGGCGACCGTGTCGTCCGGTTGGTGCATGAGACTCACGAACGCCACGCGCACGCGCCCCTGCGTCTCGCTGCGCAAGTGATGCACGATGAGCGACGATGTGTATTCGGCCGTGAACGGATGCCCGGCGCCCCGCACGATCACGCGAATGGGATCTTCTTCGTCGGAGATGAGGATGTCCGCCGGCGCACCCGTGAGCCGGAAGTAGCGTGCCAGATGTGCGAGCCCCTCGCCCACCGTGTCCGACGTCACCACGAGATAGTCGAGCAGCGGGTGAGTCCCCATCGGCGTCTGGGCCGCGAGGCGCGCGCCGAGATTGGTCGTGCGACGCTGCGCCAGTGCGCCGCCCACGAGGCGATCAAAGGCCGCGCAGGGTACCCGGACATCGGGATCATCGAGATCGGCGCGCCGGACGCCGGCCTCGGCGAGCAGCGCTGCGACGTCATAGCCCAGCCGCTCGAGGCCGTCGCTGAACACGCGTAGCTGCGAGGGCGAGGTCGTCCCGTCATCCGCAGCGCTCGCGGCGCGCCCGGTCAGTCGATTGGCGTCTGCGGTCATTGTCCCCGACCCGCGTGGACCCGATGATACCGGCGCGTGCTCTGCGCCCGGAACGCCGATCATACCCCAGCCCGGTGGCGGACGCCAGTTTCTTTCAGGAGGGAGTATGGCTGTCGCAAGAATGGGACCCGTCGCGGACGCTCGGCCCGACCAGGTTTCCCAGGGACGCTCGGGTCGTTGGTACTACGTCGGGATAGCGGTCGCCGCGCTCGCCGTCACGTTCGCCGGGTTCGCCCACTCGTTCTACCTGCGACCGGCGAGCATGCCGGCGCTGACGCCGCTCGTAGTGGTTCACGGCACCGTGTTCAGCTGCTGGGTCCTCCTCTTTCTCACGCAGACGACCCTGATAGCGACGGGACACACCCGAGTACACCGCCGGCTGGGAGTGGCCGGGGCCGGGCTGGCCGTGCTCATTGTCGTGCTGGGCCCGATGGTCGCGATTCCGGCGGCGCGCCGGGGGGCCCTGCCGGGCGATCCCCTCGCGTTCCTGCTCGTGATGCTGGGAGACCTGCTGCTGTTCGCCGTGTTCGTCGCCGCGGGGATCTCCCAGCGACATCACAGCGAGACGCACAAGCGGCTCATGGTGCTCGCGACGGTGAATCTGTTGCCGCCCGCGATCAGCCGCTGGCCGGTCGCCGTCGGACACCCGGCGGTCATCGGGGCAGTGCTGCTGGCCTTTCTGGCGGCGGCACCGGTACGCGATCTCCTGACTCGCCGGCGGATGCACCCGGTCAGTCTGTGGGGTGGCCTCGCCGTACTGCTGTCCGTCCCCGTGCGCTTCGCTCTGTCACAGACGGTGGCCTGGCACCGCGTGGCGAGCTGGCTGATTCGTTGAAGAGGCCGTCTACCGACCGAAGCTCAGGGCTACCCACTCGACTTCTGCGCCGTAACTGCCCGGCGTGACCGTGACGCCGTCCTCCCGGCGCAGCGAGATCTGTAAACGCTCCAGGTGCTCGAGCCGCGGGTGGTCTCCGACGCCGCCTCGGCCCTGCGCCGGTCCCACCCAGTAGTTCCATTCGCCGGGGAAGCCCTCGGGCAGCAGGACGGCACGGCCGACTGTGAAGGCCGAGAGGGGGAAGCTTCGTTCGTTCCAGGTGCTGTCCGCGGGGATCGCCACCGTCCAGCTGGTGCCGTCGTCCTCGACCAGCGTGAGGTGCAGCACCTGCCGGGCGCCGAGCCCCCGCAGTCGCACGCGCACCTCCTGGGTGCTGTCGATGGTCTCCCGCCGGGCCGCGATGCGGTCCTGAACGACGAGCGACGCCGTGTAATCATCGAGCGCCGTGCCGCTCGGCCGCACGGGCAGCTCGAGGTGGAAGACCGCGCGACCGGTGACCTCCGACATCCCCAGGCGGAACAGCCCCCGGCGGCCGGCATCGCCGATCCGGCTGAACGCCAGGCTCCCGGCATCCCGGCCCGGCTCGAACAGCACCAGCGGGGTCCTCGGGCCGACCACATTCAGTTTCCACGACTCGCGGCTGTAATAGTCCCAGTCCCACGGCCTCGCCCTGA
>DATDED010000052.1:0-4621 GCA_036523455.1 Gemmatimonadales bacterium | reverse complement strand
CGACGTCCAGCCGCGCCAGCTCATCGAGCAGTGGGTGGACGGGCAACTCGCCGCTGAACAGGGCAAGCTGCGCGGCGTCGGGCGGCGGCGGCACGGGCCGTCCGGCCACGTGGTGCTCGGATTCGAGCAGCCGCAGCACGTCCGCCGCTCGCGCGACGACCGGCGCGGGCAGGCCGGCGAGCCGCCCCACGTGGATCCCGTAGGAGCGATCCGCACCGCCCGGCTCCATCCGGTGCAGAAACACGATCTCGTCCGCCGCCTCTCGCACCGCCACGTTGAAGTTGCGGGCGTGCGCCAGACTCTCGGTCAGTTGCGTGAGCTCGTGGTAGTGAGTGGCGAATATCGTCTTGCAGCCGATCTCGTTGTGCAGGCACTCGCTCACCGCCCACGCGATCGCCACGCCGTCGTAGGTGGACGTGCCGCGCCCGATTTCGTCGAGCAGCACCAGGCTGCGGATTGTGGCGCCGTGCAGGATGGCGCTCGTCTCGCTCATCTCCACCATGAAGGTGGATTGCCCCCGCACCAGGTTGTCGGACGCGCCCACGCGCGTGAACAACCGGTCCACCGCGCCGATCACCGCCCGCCGCGCGGGCACGAAGGCCCCGATCTGCGCCAGCAGCACGCACAGCCCCACCTGGCGCAGCAACGTGGACTTCCCGGCCATGTTGGGACCGGTGAGCAGGATCAGGCGTCCCGCCTCGTCGAGCCGCACGTCATTGGGAATGAACGCCTCGCGCGGCATCATGCGCTCCACCACCGGATGGCGGCTCTCTTCCAGCGCGAGCGCAAATCCGTCCGTGACCTCCGGCCGGGTGTACCGTTCGCGTTGCGCCAGGTCGGCGAGACCGGCCCACACGTCGAGCCGCGCCAGCACGGCGGCGGTGCGCTGCACCCGGGCGACCCCCTCGCCCACGCGGCGCCGCAGGGCGTCGAGCAGCTCCGCCTCGCGCACCGCGATCCGTTCCTCGGCGCCCAGCACCTTGGCCTCGTACTCCTTGAGCTCGGGAGTGACGAAACGCTCGGCGCCGGTGAGCGTCTGTCGCCGCTCGTAGTCCGCCGGCACCTGGGCGAGGTTGGAGCGCGTCACTTCGATGTAATAGCCGAACACCCGGTTGTAGCCGACCTTGAGGGACCCGATTCCAGTCCGCTCGCGCTCGCGCGACTGCAGCGCCGCGATGTACTGCTTGCCGCCGTCGCGCATCCCGCGCAGCTCGTCGAGCTCCGTGTCGAAGCCCGGCCGGATTGCGTCCCCATCAGCGGTTTGCGCCGGCGGACGGTCCACCAGCGCCCGGGACAATTCGGCGGCCAGATCCGCCAGCGGATCCAGGTCGTCCCCCGCCTGCTCGAGCAGGGCGGCCCGTTCGCGGCCGACGACGCTTTCCAGTGCAGCGGCCACTTCCGGGAGCAGCAGCATCGAATCCCGCAGGCTGCCCAGCTCTCGCGGCGTCGCCCGGCCCATGGCGGCACGAGAGGCCAGTCGCTCGAGGTCACGCACCCCTTCGAGCGATTCGCGCACGCGATCCCGCCCGCGCACGTCGCCGCACAGGACGCCGACCGCATCGAGACGGGCATTGATCGCCGCCGGCTCGACCAGCGGCGCGAGCAGCCAGCGTCGCAGGAGACGCGCGCCCATGGGCGTCAACGTGCGATCGATCGTTTCGAGCAGCGTCACCCCCTGACTTCCGGCCCGGAGCGGCTCCACCAGCTCCAGGTTGCGACGCGTCATCTCGTCCAGCGGGAGCACGTCGCCGCGCCGCAGCAGCCTGGGATGCGCCAGATGCGGCAGACCGCCGGGTTTGAGCTCGCGCACGTAGCGGAGCAGGGCCCCGGCCGCCCCCAGAGCCGGGGCGTCCTGCGCTTCGACACCCAGTCCGTCGAGGGAAACGAGTCCGAACGTCCGCACCAGATCCTCGCGGGCCAGCTCGGGGTCGAATTCCCACGCCTCCCGCTCCGTCACCATCCTCGAGTCCGGGGCGGATCGTGGGGCTGTCCCCCCGGCGGCGACCACCAGCTCCACCGCCTCGTACCGCGCCAGCGCCGCGCCCAGCTCCTCGCGTGGCACGACCTCCAGCGCGAACTCCCCCGTCGTCAGATCCAGGGCCGCGAGGCCGACGGCGTCGCCCCGCTCGGCGAGCGCCACGAGGAAGTTGTTGCGGTTGCGCTCCAGCCAGTCGTCGGCGAGCACGGCCCCTGGTGACACGGTCTCGATCACTTCGCGGCGCACCAGTCCCTTGGCGAGGCGCGGATCCTCGACCTGCTCGCAGATGGCCACGCGGTGACCCTTGGCGATCAGACGGCGCAGGTACTCGGTCGCCGCCTTGACGGGGACCCCGGCGAGCGGGACTTCCGCGGCGCCGCCGTTGTTGCGCGACGTCAGCGTCAGCCCCAGCTCCCGGGCCGCCAGTTTGGCGTCGTCCTCGAACATTTCGTAGAAGTCGCCCATCCGGAAGAACAGGATGGTGTGGGGGTGCCGCGCTTTGATCTCCCGGTACTGCTGCATCAGCGGGGTGTCGACGACCGGCGAGCTCACGGCTCCTCCACCACGAACGGCTGCCCGCCGAGCCGCGCCTTGAGCTGCGTCTGGGCACGCTGCGCGGCGTCGCGCGACGCGTAGGGACCCACCCGGACCTTCAGGTATCCCGTAGAGTCGCGCACCACGTGGGCCGAATATCCCAGGCCTTTCAGCCGCGTGAGCATCTCGTCCACCTGAGGCGCGCTCTTGCCGGCGAGGACCTGCACGGCGAAGCGACCGCCGCGGGTGGGGGTCGTCACCGGGGCGGCGACGGGAGTCGTTCCCGCGCACCGGGCGGAGTAGAACGCGACCTGGTTCCGGAACTCGACGTCGTCCCCGGTGCCCCGCCGGGCGTCACTCAGGAAGTCGCAGCCGCGCGCTTCGTCCCGAAGATCGAAGGCCGCGCGCGCCCCGACGAACTCCGCCCGGGCGAGCAGGGGCGAGTCGGGATAGTCGCGGCGCAGGCGCTCCACCGACTGGACCGCCGACGCCGGGTCGTTCTGGGCCTCGTACAGCTGGGCGAGGCGCAGGAGCGCGTCGTCCGCCCAGGGCGAGGTGCCGTATTCCACCACCACCCGCTGCAGACTCGTCGCCGCCACGTTCGCGTCGGGGGCGAGCATCCCGCCCTGCACGTACAGGGCCTGAGGGAGGAGGGGGTCCTGCGGGGTCAGCGAAGCGATCAGCGTGCGCACCAGCGCTCGTGCCGAATCGGCCCGGCCGGACTGCGCCAGGGTGATGGCCGACTGCAGCCGCGGCTCGAACTGAGGTTGCGCCGGCGCTTGCCCCGGCAGCTCGGACGCGAGGCCCAGCAGCGCCACGGCCATGGGGACGAGCCGTCGTACGGTCCTCACGCGGCCTCCAGGGCCGGAACGCCGAGCGAGAGCACGAGCTGCCGGACGACGCCGGCGTCGTCCGAAATACCCGAGCTCTTCAGCGCCTGATCGGCGGCGAGCGCGAGGTGCAGGGCGTGGCCCAGGTCGGCCGCGTCCCACACCGATGCCCACTCGGCCCACTGTGCCGATTCGATCTTGTAACTGCGCAGTCCGAACGGGCGGGCGGCGAGCAGGTGACGAAACACCGTGTCAGCCAGGCGCCCCTGAGGAGTGCCACGGTCCAGCTCGGCACGGGCCAGGGCCGTGCCCACCAGTGCCGAGCCCAGGGCCATGACGATCCGGACACCGGACATCCCGGACTGCGCCAGCACGCCATCGACCATCCGTGCCGCGCGGCCCGGCACCCGCGTCAGTGTCGCGGCGATCAGGTCGTACAGCGTCTCCCCGTGACGGATGCCGACCAGCGCGGCCACGTCCGACGGCCCCACCGGGCGGCCGATCACCAGGACCGCGAGCTTGTCGAGCTCCTGGCGTAATGCTGAGAGATCGGCGCCGAGCGATTCCACGAGCAGGTCGGCGGCGGCCGGCTCGACCGTGAGGTGCAGCCGTCCCGCGGCGTGGACCACCCAACGAGCCGCCCGCTCGGGCGGGAGCCGCTCCATCGCTACGGCGGTCGATCGCGCGGCGAGGTCCGCTTCGGGGGGCTCGGCGTCGGTCTGCACCAGCACGAGGAGTGTCTCAGGGCTGGGATGCTCGAGGTAGGCCAGCAGCGCGTCGCGCGCCTTGGATTTCTTGCGCAGCTGCTCGACGCCGCGGAGGATGACGGCCCGGCGTTGCGCGAGCATCGGGGGCGTGTTGAGCAGCAGGTGCAGCGCCTCTACGTCCAGCTCGGCAGCCGCCCGCACGTCCAGGTTGAAATCGCGTGACTCGGGAGGGACGGCGCGCTCGATCAGGGCGCTCACCGCCTCGTCTTTGAGGACGGCCTCGTCACCGTGGAGATAGTAGACGGCCTCCGGCTCTCCGCGCTTGAGCGCGCGAGACAGCGCGTCGAAGGAGAGCGGTGCCATAACGACGGAAGGTACCGCCGCCCCGTAGGGGAAGAAAGTGAGGCGGTCAGCGCTGCGCGGTCGCCGGTTCGACGAACGCCGTGCCGTACGGATAGAGATTGCCCGTCGCGATCCCGGTTCGTGGATCCTGAAACGACACGAACGGCAGGCCGGCCTGTGCCACGGGTTTCGGGAAGGGAACCGGAGGGAGGGACTGGGCCAACGGCTCC
>DATDED010000051.1:0-10433 GCA_036523455.1 Gemmatimonadales bacterium | reverse complement strand
GCGTGGCCGGTTTCGACGCCGAGAAACCACGTGTCGAGGATCGCGGGAACGTGCTCCGCGGCCCACGACAGCACGAGTGGCCTGCCGTTCATGAGGACCAGCACGACGGGCTGGCCTGTGGCTACTACGGCCTGCTGCAGCCGTTCCTGGGCGCCGGGGAGATCGAGCCGGGTACGGCTGCCCGCTTCGCCGCTCATCGTGTCGGCCTCCCCCACGACGAGGACGGTCACATCCGCCCGCCGGGCGAGATCCACGGCGGCGGCGATGCCGCTGGTGTCGCCGTCGGTGACGCCGGTCCCCGCAGCGTGCAGCACGGTAACTCCGGCCCCGGCCCGCTCGCGGATGCCGGCGAGCACCGACACGACGTCGCCGGGCCGTCCCTGCGCGTGCCAGGGGCCGAGCGGGTCGACCGTGTCGGCGGCGAGCGGGCCGATGACGGCGATCGTCTTCGCTCCCGTCCCGAGCGGCAGGATGCCTCCCTCGTTCTTGAGCAGGACGATCGCCTCCTGGGCGACGCGTCGGGCGAGGGCGCGATCGAGCGGCTGCGCCGATGCGGCACGATAGGGGTCGTCGAACAGGCCCAGTTTCTGCTTGGCGCGCAGCAACCGGCGCACCGCGGTATCCACCCGGGCGAGCGGCACCCGTCCGGATGCCACCAGCGCGGGGAGGCTGTCCAGGTAGATCCGGCTCACCATATCCATGTCCACGCCGGCCACGAGCGCCAGCCGTCCGGCATCGGCCCGTGAGCCGGCGATCCCGTGCGAGCGCAGCTCGTCGATCGACGTCCAGTCGCTCACCACGAAGCCAGCGAATCCCCATTCGCGGCGCAACACGGTGTCGAGCAGCCAGGGGCTCGCCGTGCTGGGCACCCCGCCGACCTCGTTGAACGCCGACATGATGGACCCGACGCCGGCGTCCACGGCCGCCTTGAAAGGGGGCAGGTAGATCTCGCGCACCGTGCGCTCGGACAGGTCAACCGTGTTGTACTCCCGGCCCGCCTCGGCCGCTCCGTAGGCGGCGAAGTGTTTCGCGGTGGCGAGAATGTTCTCCTGGAAGCCGCGCACGCGGGCCGCCGCCAGCACCGAGCCGAGGTAGGGGTCTTCCCCCGAGCCCTCGGCGATCCGGCCCCACCGTGCGTCGCGCGCGATGTCCACCATGGGCGCGAAGGTCCAGTTGATACCCGCCGCCCGTGCTTCGCGGCCGGCGGCTCGCGCCGTCGCCTCCACGACATCGGGGTCCCACGTGCTCGCTTCGGCCAGCGGGATCGGGAAGATCGTGCGGTAGCCGTGAATGACGTCGAGCCCGAGGAGAAGCGGGATGCGGAGGCGCGACTGCTCGACCGCCACCCGCTGGATGTCGCGCGCGGCGTCCGCGCCGTCGACATTCAGGAATCCCCCGACCGTGCCGCGGCGCACCTCCTCCGCCTGCTGCGGCGTCGCGCGGCCGCCGGCGGGGAGCAGGTTCAGCTGGCCGAGCTTCTCCTCGAGGGTCATGCGCGCGAGGAGGGAGTCGATGCGGTCGGCGGGCGTGGGTGCGGCGCGCGGCGCGGCCCGCGGGAGGGGGCGCCGTGGGGGACAGGGCGGCGTCCGGTCCCGACAATCCGACCACTTCGTCGTGATGACGATGACCCCGTTGCCGCCGCGTACCCCGTAAATCGCCGTGCTCGCCGGATCCTTGAGGACCTCGATGGACTCGATGTCGTACGGACTGATACCGGTGAGGGCCCCGTTCACTCCGGGCTGGATCGGGACGCCGTCCAGGACGTACAGCGGCTGCTCGCCGCTGTAGAACGAGCTCGGGCCGTGGATGCGGACCGCGATACCGCCGTCAGAGGTGCGCGATACTTCGACGCCGGAGACGCGACCGACCAGCGCCATTTCGATCGGGTCGGTGGTATTGCGCTGAATGTCCGTCCAGCCGACGGTCGAAGGATTGGGCCGGGGCGGATGGGCGGGCGTCGTATCCGCGATCTGCTCCTGGCCGGCGGTGCGCGGGTGGGCACATCCGGACGTGAGCCCGATCAGCAGACCGGCGCTCAGCAGGGCACGCGAAACGAGCGTGGCCATGCGGCCAATATACCTCGCGGTGGTTCCGCGAATAGGGGGGCGCGGAACCGCCTAAGCGGCCTGCAAGTACTCCTCATGGTACATCCTGATCAATTCGAAGAAATACGACAGCGCCAGCGGTCCGATCAACAGTCCCAGTAGCCCGAAATACGGCACGCCGGCGAGCGCCCCGATCAGCGTGATCAGCGGGTGGATGTTGGCCCAGCGGCGGAAGATCATCGGGCGCACCACGTAATCCACGTTCCCGACGATGAGCAGCCCCCACAGCGCCATGGCGATCGCCCAGCCCCAGTGGCCGCCCAGCGCGAGCGCGAGGGCTCCCGGTCCGAACACCAGTCCGCTGCCCACCACCGGCAGGATGGCGAGCACCATCGTCACCACGCCCCAGAACAACGCGTTGGAGAGCCCCGTGACCCAGAAGGCGAGCCCCACCATCGCGCCCTGAATCGCGGCCACCAGGCCGGTGCCGATGACGGTGGAGACCGTCACGTTGCGGAAGCGCTGCCGCAGGATCTCGGTGTTCTGCGGCGAGAACGGAATGTAGGGGGTGACTGCGGTCCATGTTTCGGTGGGGCGGAGCAGCAGGTAGTAGAGCCCGAACAGGGAGATCACGAGATTCAACGCGAGCCGCGTCGCCGTGCCGATCAGGCCGAACGCCGAGCTGCCGATCCAGCTGACGAGCTTCGACCCGAGGTCGGCGAGCTGCGAGCCGAACGTGATGCCGCGGATGTGCAATTGGGCAAGCCGGTCGAGCAGGGGGCTCTGGACGACGCCGGTGGCGATCTCCTGCGCCTGCGTCACGATCAGTCCGGCGAACGACACGCCGGGAACGACGATGAGGAACAGCGCCAGGGTCACGACGAACGCGGCGGAAGTGCGCGCGCCGGTGCGCCGCATCAGCCACAGGTGCACCGGCTGGAACACGACGTAGAGCACCGGGATCCCGATGATCCCGGTCGCGAACGGGGAGAGCGCGACGAGCAGCGCGACTCCGAGGACGAGGATCAGGAGTGCGGCGCGCTGGCGGCTGGTATCGAAGAAGGGCATCAGGGAGCCGGCCGGCGCACGAGCGAAATCCCGACGACCACGTTGCGCGGCAGCCCCGGCTCGAACGCCACCGGCTGCCCGGCGACCACGTCCGGATTGAGGAACGCCGAGGCGATGTAGGCGCGGTCGAACAGGTTATTGACTGTGACGAAGCCGTGCAGGCCGAGGCCGGGGCCGAGGGAGAGGGGCCGGGCGGTCGCGGCCGTGAGGCTCGTAACCCGGTATGCCGGCACCTCCACCTGGTTGGCGTCGTCGGTGAAGTAGGACGAGGTGCCCTGGACGCCGAGGCGCAGCTGCAGCGGCGCGAGGGGCGCCGGCGCCCAGACGAGGCTCGCCGCGTAAGTCAGGCCAGGCACGCCCACGACCTCGTTCCCGCTGTAGTCGGCGACGGCGCCGGGCACGCCGTAGTGCACCGAGTCCACGACGTAGTCGCTATAGCGATGGTGCTGGTATGCGACGGCGGTCTGCAGCGACGCCCCGCCGGCCGCGTGGAGCGTCAGGCCCAGCTCCGCGCCGCGCCGCCGCGCGCCCGCCGCCGTGAAGTAGAACCGGCCGCCGCGGTAGGGCACGATCTCGTTCGTGACGCGCGTGTCGTACAGGGCGACGTCGTAGGACAGCGCCCGCAGGACGCCGTGCGGCCACGTCACCAGCTGGCGTGTGCCGACCTCCCAGGTGGTCGAGCGGATCGGCTCGAGCAGCGGATTGATGGCGGTGACCGTGTCCTGGCCGAAGGTCGAGGCGGGATCGGTCTCGTTGCCGGCGGGAGCTTCGACGCCGCCGCCGACGCTGGCGTACACGCTGTGCGTTTTGGTGCGGCGCCAGGTCACCCCCACCTTGGGCGTCACGCCGCGGAACGACTTGTCGGCGTCGAGCGCGGGCGCGAGGAAGTTCTGCGAGTAGTAGGAGATCACGTCGTAGCGCGCGCCGAGCACCACGACCCAGTGCGCGCCGAAGGTGAGCTCCTGTTGCGCGAAGCCGCCCAGGTTGAGGGCGCCTTCCCGCTTGTCGTCGCGCAGCGTATCGCCGCGGGTGCCGGCGGGGGTGAGCGAATAGAACAGGATGGCCCCGTCCTGGTAGGCGGCGTCGATCCCGGTCACCAGCGTGCCGCCCAGGGCGCGGGTCTCGAGGGTGGCGTTGCCGCCCACGTGGTAACGGGTGAAGTCGCGGAACGTGCCGCGTTCGGAGCGCTGCAGGTACTTGGGATTCACGAACAGACCGACGCCGGCGGTGGTCGCGACCCCGAGATCGTGGTCCAGGCGGACGCCCAGGCGGCCGAGCCGGTTGTGGCGGCGCTCGTCGCGTTGTGCGTAGGTGAGATTCGCCTGCCGGGGGTTGGCCGCGACCTGCGCGGCGGTGAGCGGCCCCGGGATGCGGAACAGGTTGTCGGTGCCGAGCGCGTAGACGCCGAGCCGGGTGCGCTCGCTCAAGCTTGCCAGCAGCGAGGTGTTGATGAGCGTGCGGCGACTGTCGGAATGGGCGCGCCAGCCGTCGAACGTGGCGTGGCTCACAGTCGCCGCCAGGCGACTCGGGCTCGCGGTGCCGCCGGCGGTGCCGCCAGCGGTGAATGCCAGCCGGCGCAGCCCGAACCCGCCCGCCGCGGTTTCGGTAGAGAGCAGCGAGTGCTCGAAGTCCGGGACGGTGGAGATGCTCACGACGCCGCCGGCCGCGTTGCCCCAGACGCTCGAGGCGTTGGAGCGCAGCACTTCGATGCCCTGTGCCGACGCGAGGTCGATGCCGTCGAACGAGGTGCGGCCGTCGGGCTCCGTCTCGGGGAAGCCGTCGAGCAGCACGCGCACGCCGCGCGAGGTCCCGGCGTTGGACCGGTCGCCCGCGCCCCGGGCGCCGAAGCCGCGGATCACGAGCCGCACGTCGCCCGAGCCGTAGCGCGACTGGGCGAGCACGCCGGGGACGAGCGACAACGCATCGTCGAGTCCTGCCGCGCGGGTGCCCTGCCAGGCGTCCCGGCTGATCCGGGTCATGGCGAGCGGCACGGCGAAGAGCGACTGCGCGCGCCGGGCCGCGGTGACCACGACCGGGGCGAGCGTCACCGTGTCGCTGACCGAATCGCGTACCTGCCCGGCGAGCGCCGGCGCCGCACCGAGGAGTCCGAACGCCACCATCCGCCGCGCGAATTCGTGTGCGTGCATGGCCCGGGGACTTACGCCTTCCGCCGGAGGGCGTCAAGGTGCATTTTGCCGCCCCATGGAATGGCACATCGTCGGTCTCAACTTCCTGTACGCCTCGCTCGGCGTGGTGCTCATGTACCTGGCGTACCGGCTGTTCGACGTCCTGACGCCGCGCGTCGACTTCCCGACGGAGCTGAAGAAGGGCAACGTCGCGGTCGCGATCTTCATCGGGTCGCTGTTCGTGGCGATCGCGATCATCATCGGCGGGGCGCTCAACTGAGCCGGCGGCTGGTCGCGGCGGTCGCCCTGGCGCTGATCGGCGCCGGGCACCTCGCCGCCCAGCGCGGCGGGGCCGGGTCGGCGGTCGACCGCTTTGATCCGATCTTCCGCAAGTACACCAAGCGCCTGTTCGGGCCGGCGTTCGACTGGCGCGTGTTCAAGGCGCAGGGGCTGGCCGAGAGCGGGCTCGACACCGCCGCGCGCAGCCGGGTGGGGGCGCGAGGCATAATGCAGCTCATGCCTTCTACGTACGAGTCGATCCGATCCCGCGCGCCCGACCTCCTGTCGATCGACGACCCCGAGTGGAACATCGTCGCCGGCCTGCGGCACGACCGGGCGCTGTGGCAGATGTGGCCCGAGGCGCCCACGCCGCTCGATCACCGCCGCTTCATGTTCGCGGGCTACAACGCCGGCAGCCGGACGATCAAGCGCGCGCAACGCGTGGCACACCGCCACGGTCTGGACCCGAGCCTCTGGGAGAGCATCGAGCGGGTGGCGTCGCGCGTGTGGCGCTGGCGCCAGCGGCAGACCCTGACCTACCTGCAGAAGATCGAGACCATCCTGGAGCAACTGGACGAGCACGGGAAGCTGGCCGGCCGGCGCTGGTGAACGGGCCGGGCGTCCCTCACGACCACCGAAGGAGCCGTCATGCGTAACGCCGTCGTGTTTCTGCCGCTGTCCGCTCTCCTGATGACCGCACCCCTCGTCGAGGCGCAACGGCGGCAGACGCCGGCCGCGGCGCCGGCGATCGATTCCGCGGCCTACAGCCAGCTGCACTTCCGCCACATCGGCCCGGAGGGGAACCGGGTCACCTCGGTGGCGGGCGTGCCCGGGGACGCGGGCACCTACTACGCCGGCGCGGCGTCGGGCGGCCTGTGGAAGACCGTGGATGGCGGCGTCCACTGGGACCCGGTGTTCGATGACCAGCCCGTCTCGTCCATCGGCGCGCTGGCCGTGGCGCCGTCGGACCCCAACGTGGTGTGGGCCGGGACGGGCGAGCCGTTCATCCGCTCCAACGTCTCGGTCGGCTGGGGTGTCTACAAGTCCACCGACGCCGGCAAGCACTGGACGAAGATGGGGCTCGACAGCACCGGGCGCATTGCGCGCATCATCGTGCACCCCACCAACCCGGACATCGTCTACGTCGCGGCGCTGGGCCATCTGTACGGGCCGCAGCCCGAGCGGGGCATCTATCGCACCAGCGACGGCGGCAAGACCTGGGAGCGGGTGCTGTTCGTGAACGACAGTACCGGTGCGTCGGACCTGGTGATGGATCCCAACAACCCGCGGATCCTGTTCGCCGGATTCTGGCAGGTGGAGCTGCACACCTGGATCCGCTCGAGCGGCGGCAAGGGCAGCGGCATCTGGACCTCGCGCGACGGCGGCACGACCTGGACCCGCGTCACGGGGAGCGGTCTGCCGACGAGGCCGGTGGGGAAGATCGGTCTCGCCATGACGCGGGCGAACTCGAACCGGATCTACGCGCTGGTCGAGACGGGAGACGGCGTGCCCGCCGTGAACATCGCCCGGCCCGACAGCGGACGGCTGTTCCGGTCCGACGACGGCGGTGCCTCGTGGCAGCTCGTCAGCCACGACCGGCAGGTGGCCGGCCGCACCCACTACTACAACCGCATGGCGGTGATGCCCGACAACGAGAACGAGGCGTACTTCCTCACCTCGAACTGGGCCAAGACGCTGGACGGCGGACAGACGATCATCGACCCGCCCAACCCCCAGGTGCCGGGCGGCGACCACCACGACATCTGGATCGATCCGACCAACGGCAACCGCATGATCGTGAGCCACGACGGCGGCGTCTCGATCACGACCAATCGCGGCCGGAGCTGGCTGCGCGTGCAGCTGCCGATTGCGCAGATCTACCATGTGACGGTGGACAACCGGGTCCCCTACTTCGTATACGGGAACCGGCAGGACGGCCCCTCCTCGCGCGGCCCGAGCAACAGCCGCACCGGCGGCGACATTCCGCGCGGGATGTGGGGCACGGTGGGCGGTGGCGAGAGCGGCTGGGCGACCCCCGATCCCGTGGATCCCGACATCGTGTGGTCCAGCGCCTCGGGGTTCGGCAGCGTGGGCGGGATCGTCTCGCGCTACGACGTGCGCACCGGGATCGCGCGCAGCACCGAGATCTGGCCGCAGGCGACGATCGGGTGGCCGGCCGGGGATCTCAAGTACCGCTTCGTGTGGACCTTCCCGCTCACCATCTCGCCGCACGACCACAACACCGTGTACGTCGGCAGCCAGCACGTGCATGCCACGTCCGACGGCGGCGTGACGTGGAAGGAGATCAGTCCCGATCTCACGCGCAACGACAAGACTCGGCAGGTACCCTCGGGCGGGCTCACGCCGGACAACATCGGCGTCGAGTACGCCGGGGTGGTGTTCGCCATCGCCGAGTCGCCGCTCAAGCGCGGCCTCATCTGGGCGGGGACCAACGACGGCAAGGTCCAGCTGACGCGAGACGGCGGCGGCCACTGGACCGACCTGACCGGTAATATCAAGGGCTTGCTCGAGTGGGGCACGATCTCGAGCATCGAGCCCTCGCGCTTCGATAGCGGCACGGCGTACGTCGCGGTGGACGGCCACCAGGTGAACAGCCGCGATCCGTGGATCTACAAGACCACCGACTACGGGGCGAGCTGGACCGCGATCACCACCGGCATTCCGAAGAGCCCGCTGAGCTACGTGCATATCGTGAAGGAAGACCCGGTGCGCCGCGGCCTCCTCTATGCCGGCGCGGAGAACGGGCTGTACGTCTCGTTCGACGACGGCGCGCACTGGCAGCCGCTGCAGACCAACCTGCCACACGCGCCGGTGTACGGCATCACGGTGCAGCAGCAGTTCCACGACCTGGTCGTGGCCACCTATGGCCGCGGCTTCTGGATTCTCGACGACATCACGCCACTGCGCGCCCTGACGCCCGAGCTCACGGCCCGGGACGCCGCGCTCTTCACGCCGCGGGCGGCGTATCGCTTTCGCGCGATCGAGGGACCGTACGAGGCCGGCGACGATCCGGTGGCCGGCACCAATCCGCCCTACGGCGCGTCGCTCGATTACTGGGTGCGCACCGCGCCGCGCGACACGGCCAAGGACAGCGTCAAGATCCAGATCGTGGATGCCGGCGGCAAAGTCGTACGGACCATCACGCAGCTTCCGGCCGCGGGGGTGAACCGGGTGTGGTGGGACCTGCGCTTCGAGCCGACGCCCGAGGCGAAGCTGCGGACCAGCCCGCTCTACGCCGCCTGGCTCCCGGTGCAGCCCGAGGGGACGCCGGCGCCCGGGATCGGCCGCTTCTCGCTGCTGGCCCCGCCGGGGCGGTACACCGTGCGACTCACGGCCGGGGGGAAGACGTCCGAGCAGCCGCTCGACGTGCTCAAGGATCCCAACACGGGCGCCTCGGACGACGACCTGCGGGCGCAAGGGGTCGCGATGGACGCGGTCCTGGCCGACCTGGACAGCACCGTGGCCATGATCAACCGCGCCGAGATGCTGCGCGGGCAGCTCGCGTCGTTGCGCGCCACGCTCGCCGGGGACTCGACTGCGGCCGACGTGCGGGCCAGGGCCGACACGCTCGACCGCACGCTGCGGGCGTTCGAGGAGGATCTGTTCCAGGTCAAGGTGACGGGGCGGGGGCAGGACCTGCTGCGCTGGCCGATGAAGCTGGCGGAGCAGCTCATGTATCTCGCGCAATCGATCACGAGCTCCGACTTCGCGCCCACCGGCCCGCAGCGCGACGTGCAGCAGCTGCTGGGCGGTCAGGTGCGGGAGAGCCGGACGCGGCTCGACCGGCTGATGGCGGGGGACGTTGCGACGTTCCGGCAGTTCCTGCGGTCGCGGAATCTGCCAAACTTGATTCCCTAGGGGACTTCTTGCGCAGGTTCGCGCGAATGCCGGGGGTGGGGGCGCTAGGACGCGAGGACGCGGGGGCGTCTAACGCGTCCTCGCCCCCACCCCCGACGTCGCGGGGACTCGTGCAGAGGTTGCCTTGGGGTTTCTGAACAGCTCCTGACATTCCCACGGTGCCTGAGGCCTCGCGGCGGGGCTAGACTGCGACGACCACCTTTCAGGTACTCGAGGAACGACATGAGTGTCATTCCAGTCGTATTGCATCGGTGCATCGTCGGGATCGCACTGGTCGCCGGTGCGCTCGCGATCGGTCCCGCGCCGCTGCGCGCGCAGCAGGCGGCAACGGTCGTGCCGGGCGTCGTCGTACACATGGATGCCGCCCCCGGGCCCGACACGGTCGTCTTCCGGCGTTCGATCACCCGTGGCGGTGTCGACTCGATCACCGGGACCCGGACGGTCGTGTCGCGGGTCGTGCGAGGGCAGGGCGGCACTCGGCTGCTCGAAATCGAGCAGCGCTTCCCCGGCGGCGGCGGCGAGATCGTGGACACCGCGCTGGCCGATCTCGGCACATTGCGCGCGGTCGCCCATCGCTCGCACCAGCCGGCGAAGACCATGCGCTTCGAGTTCGTGGGCGGCGCGGCCGAGGGGATCGTGAGCGCGCGCGGGCCGGCGGACAGCGCGCGGCGGGACGAAGCGGTGCATCAGGACCTGGGCGGTCCGATCTTCGATTCGAACGTGATCGAGCTGGTGGTCGCGGCGTTGCCCCTGAAGGCGGAGTTCGCCGCGGAGCTGCCCTTCTTCATCTATGAGCGTGGTGGTCGTGTGCCAATGCCGGTGGCGGTGCGGGAGCGGGCGCGGGTGGCCTTTCCGGTGCTGGGGGAGCGCGAGGTGTGGGTCGTGACGGTGGGGGTGCCCGGGGCGCCGGCGACGATCTGGGTGGATACCGCGACGCGCGCGGTGCTGCGGACGCGCTACGACATCACGGCGCGAGCGATGAGTTTCACCGATGATCGCGTGACGCCGCTGCACGGGTGACGGCAGGTCACGCTGG
>DATDED010000050.1:0-12702 GCA_036523455.1 Gemmatimonadales bacterium | reverse complement strand
GCCATGATCCAGGGGACGATCAGGTTCGAGCCCAGGATGTGCACCACCACGCCGAGCGCGAGGACCGCGACGACGTGCACTACGCTGCTCCCGGGGCCCACGACGAACAACACCGGCAGGATCGTCGACACGATGGTCCCGAAGAAGGGGACCAGCGCGGCAACGCCGGTGAACAGCCCGAAGGCGAGCCAATACGGGACGCCCAGCGCCCACAGGCCGACGGCGGTCAGGACGGCGAAGACCGTCATCGCGAGGATCTGCCCCGTCACCCAGGCCCGAAGCGTGGCCGCCATGTCGACGACGACGCGGCCGGCCAGCGGGCGCCGGGCCGGACTCACGAGGTTGAGGAGTCCGTCGCGGTACAGCAGCGGCTGGTGGGCGAAGTAGATCGCCATGACGATGACGGCGGCGGTGTCGAGGAGCAGGCGCCCGCCGACGCGCAGATAGGGAACGATCGCCCCGCGCAGGTACTCGGTCACATCGCCGAGCACACCCGACACGAGGCCGGCCTGGGGATCGGTGAGGGCGCTGTCCCTGAAGACCGGGTACTGCTCGCCGAGCCGGACCAGGGCCGCCTGGATGGAGGCGAGCGTCAGTGGCAGTCCCGTGATGAGCGCTCGCGTTTGCTGCACGACGGGGGGCACGAACAACGCGCCGAGGGCGATGACGGCGCCGCTCGTGGCAAGGGCGGCGAGGGTGAGGCCGAGCCCGCGGCTGATGCCGAGACGGCGGCTCAGCACGTCGGTGACGGAGCTGAGGAATACGGCGAGCAGGACGGCCAGGAATACCAGCAGGAGGACGGGCACCACCCGGACCGCCAGCCAAACGGCCAGGGCTCCAACGAAGAGCGCCACCAACGTGGCGCTCGACAACCGTGACTGCCCGCTCCCGTCGCTCAGGAGTGGTGCTCGTCTTCGTCGTCCACCAGCTCCGCCTCGGTGGCGCCCTTCCCCAGCTGCCGCGTCTCCGGCGGGCCACCCGCGCCGAGCAGACCCATGCGCTGCTTCAGCGCAGCGAGCTGCTGGTCGGCGTCGGCCTTCTCCAGCGAGTGGAACTGCTGCATCAGCGTATCGCCGGACAAGTCCTCGTTGATCTCGGCCGCGGCGATCAACTTGCGCTCCTCATGCTCGATCTGTTCGGCCATCCGCTCGAACGTCTCGAACGCGCTCTTGTCGCCGATCGACGACATCGTCTCCTGAATGCGCTTGTGCGCCTCGGCGCGCTTGGCCCGCGCGATCAGGATGTTCTTCTTGCGCTTCGCCTCTTCGATCTTGTCGTTGAGCTGGCGCAGCGAGAGCTTGAGCTTCTCGGTCTCCTCGCGATGCTTGACCCAGGTCTCCTGCAGCTGCACGGCGCCCTGGACGTGCTCGTTGTAGCGCAGCAGCGCCTGCTTCGCGAGGTCGTCGCGGTTCTCCCGCACGGCCAGCTCGGCGCGCTTCTCCCACTCTTCGGCGAGCTTCTTCTCCTGCTCCGCCTGGGCGGCGAGCCGCTTCTCGTCGGCGATCGCCGAGGCGACCTGCTGCTTCGCCTTGGCCAGCTGGGTCCGCATGTCGACGATCAGCTGGTTCAGCATCTTTTCCGGATTCTCGGCGCGCGAAATCAGGTCGTTGATGTTCGACCGGAGCAGCGTCCCGAGACGGTCAAAGATCCCCATGGCTATCCTCGCACGTGAGGCGGAGGCTACCGGCCGGTACCCAGCTGTTGCCCGCGCTTCTCCACCAGCAATCGCTCGGCGAAATCTAACCGCTCGCCCAGCTCCGAAACCTGAGCCGTCAACATCCGCACTTGCTCCTCCAGCGCGGCCACTCGCGGAGCGTCAGCCTCCCCTTCGGCGCCGAGGCCGTAGCGCCGGCGGCGCCGCAGACGGATCCCCTCGGCAATCGCTTCTCCGATGGGCGAGTGGAAGAACCACCGCGCCAGCAGAATTCCCGCCACCACCACCACGGTCACGCCGATCAGCGGGATGATCTGGCTGACCAGGTAGTTCGGGTCGACCATCCCCGGCGGCATCGGAGTCTGCACAATGACCGGCGGCGGCACCGTGGGCGTCTGGAGCATCGTCGCTATGTACGCCGTCACAATAGCCCCTGTTTCAACCAGAAACCGGTGGTCGCTCGGGTGCCGACTGGCTCGTCGAGCCGCGGGCCAGCAGTCGCTCCGTAAAATCTACCCGCTCCGCGAGTTCCGCCACCTCCCGGCGCAGCTCGTCCACGGCTGCGAGCAGCTCCTCGCGCTCCGCCGTGGGCACCGCGGGCGGGACCGAGCCGTGACGGAGCCGCTCGGCGAAGGCCTTTCCCAGGGGCGACAGGGAGATCATCCAGAGGAAGAATCCCCCCACGGCCACGATCGGAATGAAGACGCCGATGACACCGGGATCCATGTCGCTACCGTGCGTCCGGTTCGCCGAGCCGTGCCACGTCGCGCTGCTTCGCGAGCAAACGCTCCGCAAAGTCCAGGCGCTCGGCCAGCTCGGCCATGTCCTGCCGCATCGCCTGCAGCTCCTCCAGGACCTCTTCCCCCACACCCGGGACCGCCGGCGCCTCGCGATGCCGCAGCCGATCCGCGAGCGCCTGGACGAGCGGCCGCAGCAGCAGGAACCCACCGCCGAAGACGAAGAGGATGATGAGGACTTTCCCGAGATCGCCCTGCACGTCAGCCTCCCGGCCCGATGCGTTGTGCGTCGCGCTGCTTGGCAAGCAGCCGTTCGGCGAAGTCCAGCCGTTCGGCGAGGTCGTTCACGTCCTCGCGCAGGTGCTGCAGCTCGGCCAGGACGGTCTCGTCCGGCTCGACCTTTGGCGCCGCCGGGATCTCGCCGCCGATGCGACGCGCGAGCGCGCCGGCGATCGGGCGCAGGACCCACAGGCCGCCGCCGAGCACGAGGGCGGCCATGATCGATTCCTGCGGACTCATGGATTGCTTCCCCGTGCGATCCGTTGCGGATCCCGCTGTTGGGCCAGCAGCCGCTCCGCGAAATCGAGGCGCTCGGCGAGATCCGCCACTTCCTGCCGCACCTGCTGCAGCTCTTCGGCCTGCGCCTCGCGCTGCTCGGCGAGCTCGGCGCGGATTTCCTCGGCGCCGGGGATCGCGGTCTTGCCCCGGATGCGCTCGGCAAACGCCCGGCCGATCGGCGAGAAGCCCAAGCCAATCGCCGTCATACCGCCGAAAATGAAGATGATCGCGATGATGTCTTCCATACTACGTCCCGGAGCCGATACGGTCGGCCCCGCGGCCTTTCGCCAGGATCCGCTCAGCGAAATCCAGCCGTTCATTCACCTCGGCGAGCTGGCGCTGCAGGTCTTCCACCTCGGCCCGGAGCTGCTCCACCTCGGCCCCGGGCACGCCGTGCTTGGCCGCGTTCAGCTCCATCCATTTCGCCTCGTTGTGGGACCATCCGGAGATCCATTGCGCCAGCGCCCGGCCCACCGGACCCCGCAGCACGAATGCCGCGGAGACCGACAAGGCGATGATGCTCATCGTGATGGCCGGTGCCCAGTCACTGCCCATGCAACGATCCCCCCTTGTGACCAACCTAGTACTCAGTCCCCCGCCCGCAACACCTTGCGCAGGAACTGCCCGGTGAACGAGCCCCGCACCTGAGCCACCTGCTCGGGAGTGCCCGCCGCCACGACGGTTCCGCCGCGGTCGCCCCCTTCCGGCCCCAGATCGATCACCCAGTCGGCCGTCTTCACCACGTCCAGATTGTGCTCGATCACCACGACCGTGTTGCCCTTGTCCACCAGTCGGTGCAGCACTTCCAGCAGCAGGCGCACGTCCTCGAAGTGCAGGCCAGTCGTCGGCTCGTCCAGGATGTAGAGCGTCCGCCCGGTGTCCCGTTTGGCCAGCTCCGTCGCGAGCTTGACGCGCTGCGCCTCACCCCCGGAGAGGGTGGTCGCCGACTGGCCCAGGTGGATGTACCCGAGTCCTACGTCGTTGAGTAGTTCCAGTTTCGAACGGATGCGCGGCTGCGCCTCGAAGAATTCCAGCGCGTCGGCCACGGAGAGATCGAGCACGTCGGCGATGCTCTTTCCTTTATAGCGGACCTCGAGTGTTTCGCGGTTGTAGCGCCGTCCCTTGCACACCTCGCACGGCACGTAGACGTCGGGAAGGAAATGCATCTCGACCTTCACCAGGCCGTCGCCCTGGCAGGCCTCGCACCGCCCGCCCTTCACGTTGAACGAAAACCGCCCCGGCCCGTAGCCCCGGATCTTGGACTCCGGCAGGAAGGTGAACAACTCCCGGATCGGGGTGAACAGCCCCGTGTACGTGGCCGGGTTGGAGCGCGGCGTGCGGCCGATGGGGCTCTGATCGATGTCGATCACTTTGTCCACGTGCTCTAGCCCTTCGATCCGCTCGTGCGCCCCGGGCACGACCTTCGCCCGATAGAAGTGCCGCGCCAGCGCGCGGTACAGGATGTCGGTGACGAGCGTGGACTTTCCCGATCCCGAGACACCGGTCACCGAGACGAACAGGCCCAGCGGAACGGTGATCGAGAGGTCCTTGAGGTTGTGCTGGCGCGCGCCCACGATCCGCAGCACCCGCTCCCGATCGGTCACGCGGCGCCGGGGCGGGACCGGAATGCGCAGCTCGCCGCGCAGGTACCGCGCCGTGAGCGAATCGCGGTGGCCAAGCACGTCGGCCAGCGAGCCGGCGGCCACGACCTCGCCGCCGTGCCGACCCGCCCGGGGCCCGAGATCGACCACCTCGTCGGCGGCGCGAATGGTTTCCTCGTCGTGCTCCACCACCAGGACCGTGTTTCCGAGGTCGCGCAGCTCGCACAGCGTCTCCAGCAGGCGGGCGTTGTCGCGCTGGTGCAGGCCGATCGACGGCTCGTCCAGGATATAGAGCACGCCCACCAGCCGGCTGCCGATCTGGGTGGCCAGGCGGATGCGCTGGGCCTCGCCGCCCGACAACGTCACCGCCGAGCGCTCCAGGGTCAGGTAGTCGAGGCCGACGTTCTTCAGGAAGCGGAGCCGGTCCACGACTTCCTTGAGAATCGGCCGGGCGATCTCCGGGTCGAGCCCCCGCTTGCCGTTGCCGCGCAGCGGGATGTCCTGGAAGAACGCCAGCGCATCGGCGACCGAGAGCGCCACCACGTCCCCGATGCTCTTCCCGTTCACCAGCACCGACAGGCTCTCGGGCTTCAGCCGACGCCCGCCGCACGAGGGACAGGCCTGCTCGACCATGAACTCCTCGAGCTGCTCGCGCACGCTGTCGGAGGCGGTCTCGCGGTAGCGCTTTTCGACGTGCTTCAGGACCCCGGTCCAGCCCGATTCGTAGGACCCCTGCCAGCGTTCGCTCGTGTACTGATAGGTGAGCGTCTTGCCCGGCGCACCCAAGAGCATCACCTTGCGGGCCGCCGCCGGGAGGTTTTTCCAGGGCGCATCGAGGTCGAACTTGAACGTCCGGGCGAGCGTCGGCAGCACGACCTTCCGCAGATACCCCGAGGGCTCACCCCAGGGCAGGATCACGCCCTCCAGAATCGAGAGCCTCGGGTCCCCCAGCACCAGATCGGCGTCCACCTCACGACGCGTCCCCAGCCCGGAGCACTCGGGGCACGCGCCGAACGGTGAATTGAAGGAGAACTGACGCGGCTCGAGCTCGGGGAGTGAAAGCCCGCATTTCGGGCAGGCGTACCGCTCCGAGAACACCACCGGCCTGGCAGCGCCTCCCCCGTCGCCATGTCGCACGATTTCCACGAGACCGTCGGCCGCCTTGAGCGCCGTCTCGATCGAATCGGACAGCCGCCCGCGATCGGCGGCCCGGACCACGAGGCGGTCGACGAGCACCGCGATATCGTGGTTCTGGCGGCGGTTGAGCTTCGGCACGGCGCCGAGGTCGTACACGGCGCCGTCCACGCGCACGCGCACGAACCCCTGCTTCTTGGCCGCCTCGAAGACGTCGCGGAACTCGCCCTTGCGGCCGCGCACCAGCGGCGCCAGCACCTCGATCTTGCTGCCCTCCGGCCACCCCATGACGTGCTCGGCGATCTGCGAGGCGGTCTGGCGCTCGATCGGCGAGCCGTCGTTGGGACAGTGCGGCGTTCCCGCACGGGCCCACAGGAGCCGCAGGTAGTCGTAGATCTCGGTGATCGTGCCGACGGTGGAGCGGGGGTTGGCGCCGGCCGTCTTCTGCTCGATCGAGATCGCGGGGGACAGCCCCTCGATCGCGTCCACGTCCGGCTTTTCCATGAGGCCCAGGAACTGGCGGGCATACGCCGAGAGGGACTCGACGTAGCGCCGCTGGCCCTCGGCGTAGATCGTATCGAAGGCGAGGGAGGACTTGCCGGACCCCGACAGACCGGTGATGACCGTCAGCGTGTTGCGGGGAATCGAGACGGTGATGTTCTTGAGGTTGTGCTCGCGCGCGCCGCGGACGATCAGCGAGTCGCTGGCCATAGCCTCGGAGGCTAGTTGGGGACCGGGCGGCAGGTCAATCCTCGGGGTGACTATCTTTCTGGGCCATGGACGACCGACACCTGCTGCAGACAGCGGCCGGCTACGCGGCCGAGTACCTCGAGACGCTCCCCTCCCGCAGTGTCGTCCCCACGCAAGCCGCCCTCGATGGGCTCCGGGCGATCGACCGTCCCCTGCCCGACAAGCCGGCCGAACCGCTCGCCGTGCTCACCGAGCTCCACCAGGTCGCCTCACCAGCGACGACCGCCAGCGCCGGCGGGCGCTACTTCGGGTTCGTGATCGGGGGCACGCTGCCGGTGACGCTCGCGGCGAACTGGCTCGCGTCGGCCTGGGATCAGGACGCGAATCTCGTTGTGCTCGGGCCGGGGGTGGCGGCGTTCGAGCAGGTCGCCATGCGGTGGCTGCTCGAGGCGCTTCAGCTTCCACCCGAGTGCGCCGCCGGGTTCGTCACCGGCGCGACAATGGCGAACTTCACGGGACTCGCGGCCGCCCGCCACGCCCTGCTCGAGCGGGCGGGGTGGGACGTGGAGGCCGACGGGTTGTTCGGCGCCCCGCCCGTCACGGTGGTGGTCGGTGACGAAGTCCACATCAGCGTCGTGAAGGCGCTCGGTCTCGTGGGGCTCGGCCGCAACCGCGTGGTGCGCGTGCCGACGGACGCACAGGGCCGGATGCGCGCGGAGCGGCTGCCCCCGCTCGATGGCCGGACCATCGTGTGCGTGCAGGTGGGCAACGTCAACACCGGAGCGTGCGATCCCGTACGCGACGTCTGCCGCATCGCGCACGCGGCCGGGGCGTGGGTGCATGTGGACGGCGCGTTCGGCCTGTGGGCCGCCGCCGCACCGCCGAGGGCGCCGCTCGTGGACGGCGTCGCCGAGGCCGATTCCTGGGCGCTCGACGCCCACAAATGGCTGAACGTCCCCTACGACAGTGGGGTCGCGCTGGTCCGCGATGCTGCCGCGTTGCACGGCGCGATGTCCACCCCGGCCCCCTATCTCGTCCACGGCGCCGCCCGGGAACCGTGCGATTACACACCAGAGCTGTCGCGCCGGGCACGCGGCATCGAGATCTGGGCCGCGCTCGCCTCCCTCGGCCGTCTCGGGCTGGCGGACCTCGTGGAGCGCTGCTGCCGCCACGCGACGCGGTTTGCGGAGGGTCTTCGGGCGGCGGGCTACGAGGTCCTGAACGAGGTGGTCCTGAACCAGGTGCTCGTGAGCTTCGGCGACGATGCCACGACGCGCCGGGTGATCGCCGCTCTGCAGGCGGACGGGACGTGCTGGTGCGGCGGTACGGTCTGGCACGACCGGGCCGCGATGCGCATCAGCGTCTCATCGTGGGCGACGACGGACGCGGACGTGGAGCGGAGCCTCGCGGCGATGATTCGAATCGCGCGCCTGCACCGAACGCCCTGATGATGCACGGACCGCTTTGATCGCCCGATGGTAGTAACGAGGACCGTCCCCCTCGGGGTGACCCCACGAGGAGCGTCCTAGTGCCGCACCCGACGTCGACCGTCCTGCCGGAAGGTTCGGCAACCTCCCGCGTTCCCGACGTTCCACCGCTGGGGCGGTCTCTCGTCGTCGTGTCCAACCGGTTGCCGTTCACCGCGGAGCGGCGTCCCGACGGTATCCGCTTCACCCGGTCCGCGGGGGGCCTCGTGGCCGCCCTCGATCCGGTGCTGGGGCAGCGGGGCGGCGTGTGGGTCGGCTGGCCGGGGCTGGAGCAGGAGCCCGGCGACAACCCGGCCGCCCTCGTCCCGGCCGCCGGAGCGCGGGTCCGTTACCGCTCCGTGAGCCTGACGGGTCGCGAAGTCGCGGCATACTACGGCGGCTTCTCCAATCGCACCCTGTGGCCCCTGTTCCATTACCTCATCGACCGCATGCGCAGCGATGCGCACACCTGGGCGGCGTACGAGCAGGTCAACGAGCGGTTCGCCCGCGCCGCCGCCGAGGAAAGCACCGATGAAGACCAGGTGTGGATCCACGACTATCAGCTGATGCGGGTCCCGTACTACCTGCGGCGCCTGGCGCCGCGACGGCGCATCGCGTTCTTCCTGCACATTCCGTTTCCCGCCCACGACGTCTACCGGATCCTGCCCTGGAGCCGCCAGCTGCTGCGCGGGCTCCTGGCCGCGGATCTCGTGGGGGTCCACGTGCCGGCGTACGCCCAGCACCTGATCACCTGCGCCGAGCGGCTGCTGGGGTGTGACGTCGACCGCGCGACCGACAGCGTGCACTTCGAGGGCCGGGACGTCAGCATCCAGGCCCATCCGCTCGGCATCGATCCCGGCCACGTCGAGACGCTGGCGCGCGCCGCCGGACCGGCGCAGCGCGGGGCCGAGGGGACCGAGCCCGCCCGCGTCATCGGACTCGACCGGCTCGACTACACCAAAGGCATCCTGCAGCGCATGCTCGCCGTCGAGCGCCTGCTCGAGCAGTACCCGGAGTTTCAGGGCCGTTTCGTGTTCACCCAGGTGCTGGTGCCGTCGCGTGAGCAGGTCGCGGAGTACCGCCTGCTGAAACAGGAGCTGGACGAGGCGGTGGGCCGGATCAACGGCCGCTTCTCCGACCAGGGGTGGGCGCCGATCCGCTACCTGGTGCGCAGCCTGTCCCCGACGGACCTCGGGGCACTGTACCGGCACGCCGACGTCGCGCTGGTCACGCCGCTGCGCGACGGAATGAATCTGGTGGCGAAGGAATACGTCGCGGCCCAGGTCGACGAGCCCGGCGTGCTGATCCTGTCGGAGCTGGCGGGTGCGGCGGAGGAGCTGCAGGAAGCGCTGCTGGTGAATCCGTTCGACGTGGACGCGATGGCTGAGGCCCTGCACCGCTCGCTCACCATGCCGCCGGACGAGCGGCGCGCGCGCATGACCGCCCTGCGCGCCCGGGTGCGGGAGAACTCCGTGCAGGCCTGGGTGGCGCGCTTTCTCGACGCCGCGGAGCGCGCCGCGTCCCGGCCGCGCGCGGTCTCGCAGCTGGATCGCCTGCGCCGTCGCCTGCAGCCCTGGCTCGCGGCCCGGCCCACGGTCGCCCTGTTCTTCGATTACGACGGGACGCTGACGCCGATCCAGGACCGGCCGGAAGACGCCCAGCTTCCCCAGGCGACGCGACTCGCGCTCGAATCGGCCGCCCACACGCCCAACCTCGATACGGTCATCGTGACCGGGCGCTCGCTCGCCGATATCCGGCGCCTCGTGGGGGTGCCCGGCCTCACCTACGTCGGGAACCACGGCTTCGAGATCGAGGGGCCGGGAATCTCGTACCGGCATCCGGACATCGACCGCTTCGCGGGCACGGTGAGCCGGGTCGCGAAGGAGCTGGAGCGCCTGGCCGTGCCGGGCGCCCAGGTCGAGGCGAAAGGGGCCACCCTGTCCTACCACGTGCGCCGCGTGCCCGAGGAGGGCCGCGACCCCGCCGCCCGGCGCGCCGCCAAGCTCATGCAGCGCCGCGGTCTCCGGGTCGTTTCGGGCAAGCTAGTGGTCGAGGGCCGGCCGCCGGTCCCCTGGCACAAGGGCGCGGCGGTGCTGTACGTGCTGGTGCAGCGGCATGGGTCGGACTGGCCGGCGCGCGTCCGGGCCCTGTACGTCGGCGACGACGCCACGGATGAAGAGGCGTTTGGGTCGCTGCGCGGCATCGGCCGGTCGATCTGCGTCGGCGGACCCTGGGAAGGCCCGACCCTGGCCGACCATGCCCTGCCCGACCCGGAGGCGGTCGCCCAGCTCCTGCGGTGGCTCGCGGCCGGGGCCTTCGCCGGGGCGCGGGGTTAGATTTACACGCGACCGCGCCGTGTGTGACCGACGGCCTTGCTCCACTGATGCGCGCGCGCTACGTTAACTGCCCCTAAAATGGGCCGTCAGGCGTTGGTCGCCATAACCGCGCTCGGCAATGAAGCCGACGCGCGCGCACTCGTGACCGCGCTCGTTCAGGACAGAATCATCGCCTGCGGCACGCTGCTCGGTGGCGCGCGGTCGATCTACCGCTGGGAAGGCAGTATCCGCGAAGAATCGGAGGTCGTTGTGTTGCTGAAGACCGATGCCGCGAAATGGGACGCCCTGCGCGTGGCCGTGGAGCGGCATCACCCCTATGACGTTCCGGAGTTGCTCGCCCTTCCCGTGACGCACGGACTGGAGCGATACCTGTCGTGGCTCGCGAGCGAAGTCAGATGATCCGACGCTACGATCGACAGCTGCACGAGACGGCGCGGGACCGCGCGCGTGTGGCCGCCGAGCTTCTGGAGGAAGCGCGGCAGCTCACCGAGACCGCGATGTTGGGCCTGGATGCGGGCAACGGCAGCGGCCACGGCAATGGGAACGGTCACAACAACGGCAACGGCCACACTCAGGGCAACGGCAACGGCAACGGTAGCGGCCACGCCCACGGCAACGGCAACGGCAACGGTCACGCCACTGGAACCGCCGCGGCGCGGCGCAACCGCACCCTGGCCTCCCTCCGGCCGGTGGCCTCGGAAGCCGAGCGCACGCTCGCCGAGCTCGACGCGGCCATCGCCGCGCAGCCCGACAGCGTCTCGCTGCTGCTGGAGCGGGCGAAACACCTCGGCACCATGGGACGCTATTCGGACGCGCGCGCCGATCTCGAGCGCGGACTGCTGCTCGATTCCACGAACGTGACGGTGCGCAGCGCGCTCGGCATCGTGCTGCTGCGCAAGGGGCTGTGGGCGAGTGCCGTGCCCCACCTGCGCCTGGTCGTCGAGCAGGAGAGCTGGAGCCCGACCGCATGGTTCTACTTGGGCGAAGCCCTGAACCACGCCGACGACCTGGATGGAGCCCTCGCCGCCTTCGGCCGTGCCGCCGAGCTCGATCCGCACCACGCCAAGGCGCTGTACGGCCAGGGCGTCGTGCTCGATCGGTTGCGCCGTCCCGAGGACGCCGCACGATTGTATCGCCGCTCCCGGGAGGTCGCCGCGAAGTGATCCGCGTGGTCGTGGACGACCTCGCGTTCCTTCCAGCCGACGCTCTCGTCCGTCCCGCCACCGCCCAGCTCGAACCGACCACGCCGGCCCTGCGCCGACTGGAGCAAATGGGCGGTCCCGAATTCCAGCGCCGTCTCGAGGTGCACACCGAGCTCGTCGTCGGCGCGGCGGTGGTCACCGCCGGCGGCGGGGACCTCCCCGCCGAGTTCGTCATCCACGCCGTGATTCAGAGCCGGGAAGAGCCGATCTCGCGCCGGGGCGTCGCCCGGGCGTGGCGCTCGGCGTTGGAGCGCGCGCGCGAGTGGGGATTCGCGCGCCTCACCGTCCCGCCGCTGGGGATCGGGGCCGGCAACCTGTCGATCGAGGACGCGGCGGAAATCCTGTTGTCGGAACTGAAGGATCTGCCTCCGACCGCGGTCCCCGCCGACGTAGCGATCGTGGTCGAGACCGAGGATCAGCGCGTCGTCTTCGAGAGCGCCCTGCACCGCCTCCACGCGAGGCTGTCCTGACCCGCCGTCACTGGGCCGCGGCGATTCTCGCGGTCTGGGCCGTGTCGCTCGCCTGGCTGGTGCAGCGCGTGTCCTTCCGTTCGACGGGGGCGCGTCTCGCCGAAGCGGCGCTCACCGTCTCCCCCGGCGCGATGTTCTACCGGTTGTCGGTCGGCGGCCAGCAGGTGGGGTACGCGTCCACCACCGTGGACACGCTGGAGGACTCGCTCCGGCTCTCGGACGTCCTGGTGGTCGACATGCCGGCTCTGGGACGCCTGAATCGCAGCGCCGGGAGCAGCGTCGCCATGCTCGATCGCTCGCTGCATCTGCTGGAGCTGCGGAGCGAGGTGGACGGCGTGACGCTCCGGTTCGCTGCCCGCACCGCGGGGGCGCCGGGTGAGCGGGCGCAGGTCACGATCATCGCCGGGGGCGACTCGGTGCACGCCGCCCTTCCCGCGCTCGACAGCGTAGAGCTCCCCTCCCTGTGGCCGTTACGACTGGCGTTCGGAGGCGGCCTGCACACCGGCCGGACCGCGCAGGTCCGCCTGTTCGATCCGTTCACCGCCGCGCTCCAGGAGCGCGCGTTGCGGGTTACCGCCGAAACGACCTTCGTCGTCGCGGACAGCGCGGACTTCGACAGCACGGCGATGGCCTGGGTCCCCCTCCGGTTCGACACGGTGCGCGCGTTCCGCGTCGACGGCGCGGGCGACGGGGGCGGCGGCGCGAGCTCCACGTGGATCGACGCCCAGGGGCGCATCGTCCGGGCCACCACCCCACTGGGCTTCACTGCCGAGCGCACGGCGTTCGAGATCGCCTACGAGAACTTCCGGCACCGGGACACGCTGCGCCTCCTGCGAACGGTGAACGGGATCGAT
>DATDED010000049.1:0-7793 GCA_036523455.1 Gemmatimonadales bacterium | reverse complement strand
GATTTTCTGAAGAACATCAAGCCGATGCCGGCCGTGTTCGACCAGAATTACGTCAAGCGCCTCCACGGCACCAACGTCAAGCGCGGCAAGACCAAGCGCGAGCTCGCCGAGGCGCTGCGCGAGGATATCCGCGCGTTCAAGCAGCGCGCCGGCTGTGATCGTCTGGTGCTCGTGTGGTGCGCGTCGACGGAGATCTTCCTCACGCCGGGGCCGGCCCATCAGACGCTGGCGGCGTTCGAACAGGCGATGGAGCAGAACGATCCCGCCATCGCCCCGTCGATGCTGTATGCCTGGGCGGCGCTGATGGAGGGCGTGCCCTTCGCCAACGGCGCGCCCAACCTGACCGTGGACATCCCGGCCATCATGAGTCTCGCCGAGGAGCGGCGCGTACCGATCGGCGGCAAGGACTTCAAGACCGGGCAGACGATGATGAAGACCGTTCTGGCCCCGGCCTTCAAGGCGCGGATGCTCGGGCTGGCCGGCTGGTACTCGACCAACATCCTGGGCAACCGGGACGGCGAGGTGCTGGACGATCCCGAGTCGTTCAAGACCAAGGAGGAGTCCAAGCTCGGCGTGCTGGAGTACATCCTCCAGCCCGATGCGTATCCGGAGCTGTACGGGAACGTGTTCCACAAGGTGCGGATCAACTACTATCCGCCCCGCGGGGACAACAAAGAGGGCTGGGACAACATCGACATCTTCGGGTGGCTCGGCTACCCGATGCAGATCAAAGTGGACTTCCTGTGCCGCGACTCGATTCTCGCGGCGCCGATCGTGCTCGACCTGGCGCTGTTCTTCGACCTCGCCCAGCGGTCCGGCCTCTCGGGCGTGCAGGAGTGGCTCTCGTTCTACTTCAAGAGCCCCCAGACGGCGCCCGGCCTCTACCCGGAGCACGATCTCTTCATTCAGCATACCAAACTGAAGAACACGCTGCGGTGGCTGATGGGCGAAGCCCAGATCACCCACCTGGGCGTCGAATACTACGAGTACGGAGAGAAGTAACCACCCTCGACTCGCGGAGAGTTTCCCTGATGCTGCAGCCGACGCTTGCCGCCGTCCGCCGACTTGCGACCATGGTCCCTCTCATCGCCCTCGCGCTCTGGGCCGCGCCGGCCGCCGCGCAGACGCCTGAGCGGGCACACGCCGGCGGCGAGGCCGCCCTCGTGCTGCCCGACCTGCACCGGGCCACGTTCCTGGGCGGGATCGACGGGCACCGGCTGCTCGTGTGGGGCCTGGTGGTCTGCGCGCTCGGGCTCCTGTTCGGGCTGACGATCTACACGCAGCTCAAGAACCTCCCTGTGCACCAGGCGATGCGGGAGATCTCGGAGCTGATCTACGAGACGTGCAAGACCTATCTCGTGAACCAGGGGAAGTTCCTGCTGGTCCTGTGGGTCTTCATCGGGATGATCGCGGCCGTGTATTTCGGCGCCCTCGCCAGCAACGTGAATGCCGCCGGCCAGACGGTGCATGGGTATCCACCGCTCACCGTCGCGGTCATCCTGCTGTTCAGCCTCATCGGCATCGCGGGCAGCTACGGGGTCGCCTGGTTCGGCATCCGCGTGAATACGTTCGCCAACTCGCGCACCGCGTTCGCCAGTCTCGCCGGCAAGCCGTATCCGTGTCACGACATTCCCACCAAGGCGGGGATGAGCATCGGCATGCTGCTCGTGTCGGTCGAGCTGATCATGATGCTCGTGATTCTGCTCTTCGTCCCCGGCAATTACGCGGGGCCGTGCTTCATCGGCTTCGCGATCGGCGAGTCGCTCGGCGCGGCGGCGCTCCGGGTCGCCGGCGGGATCTTCACCAAGATCGCCGACATCGGGTCCGATCTGATGAAGATCGTCTTCAAGATCAAGGAGGACGACGCCCGCAACCCCGGGGTCATCGCCGACTGTACCGGGGACAACGCCGGCGATTCGGTGGGCCCCTCCGCGGACGGCTTCGAGACCTACGGCGTCACCGGGGTGGCGCTGATCACGTTCATCCTGCTCGCCGTGCACGACCCGATCGTCCAGGTGCAGCTGCTCGTCTGGATCTTCGTCATGCGCATCATGATGATCGTGACCTCCGGCGGCTCTTACTACCTCAATGCCGCGCTGACCAAGGCCCGCTACCGCGACGCCGAGCGGATGAATTTCGAGACGCCGCTCACGACCCTCGTGTGGCTCACGTCGATCGTCTCCATCGCGCTCACGTTCATCGTGTCCCGCCTGGTGATCCCCAATCTCGGCGGCGACCCGACGCTGTGGTGGAAGCTGTCGCTGGTGATCACCTGCGGCACGCTGGCCGGAGCGGTCATCCCGGAGCTGGTCAAGGTGTTCACCTCGATGAACTCCCAGCACGTGCGTGAGATCGTGACGTCGTCGCGGGAGGGCGGGGCGTCGCTCAACATCCTCTCGGGACTCGTCGCCGGCGACTTCAGCGCCTACTGGCTCGGTCTCGCGATGCTCGGCCTGATGGCGGTGGCCTACGGCGTCAGCACCACCGGCCTCGGTGGGCTGATGGCCGCCCCCGCGGTGTTCGCCTTCGGCCTCGTCGCCTTCGGGTTCCTGGGCATGGGGCCGGTGACGATCGCGGTCGATTCCTACGGCCCGGTGACGGACAACGCGCAGTCGGTGTACGAGCTGTCCACCATCGAGCAGATCCCGGGCGTCGCCGCCGAAATCAAGAAGGACTTCGGCTTCGACGTGCAGTTCGCGCGCGCCAAGGAGAACCTCGAGGAGAACGACGGGGCGGGAAACACCTTCAAGGCGACGGCGAAGCCCGTGCTGATCGGTACGGCTGTCGTCGGGGCCACGACGATGATCTTCTCGATCATCGTGGCCCTCACCAACGGCATGCAGCCCGAGCTCGTGACCAACCTGTCGATCCTCCATCCCCCGTTTCTGCTCGGCCTGATCGCGGGCGGCGCGATGATCTACTGGTTCACCGGCGCCTCCACCCAGGCGGTGACCACCGGCGCCTATCGGGCGGTGGAGTTCATCAAGGCGAACATCAAGCTGGAAGGCAGCACCAAGGCGTCCGTCGCCGACTCGAAGCGGGTCGTGGCGATCTGCACGCAGTACGCCCAGCGGGGCATGTTCGTGATCTTCCTGGCGGTGTTCTTCGCGACGCTCGGCTTCGCGTTCGTCGAGCCGTACTTCTTCATCGGCTACCTCATCTCCATCGCCCTGTTCGGCCTGTTCCAGGCCATCTTCATGGCCAATGCCGGCGGGGCCTGGGACAACGCCAAAAAGGTCGTCGAGACCGTGCTCAAGCAGAAAGGCACCGCGCTGCACGACGCGACGGTCGTCGGCGATACGGTGGGCGATCCGTTCAAGGACACCTCGTCGGTGGCCATGAACCCCATCATCAAGTTCACCACCCTGTTCGGCCTGCTGGCGGTGGAGCTCGCCGTGTCCCTCACGCGCGAGCGCGGCTCGGCTCTGACGCACGGTTTCGCCGCCGCGTTCTTCATCCTCTCGGTGGTGTTCGTGTGGCGGTCCTTCTATCGGATGCGCATCGAAAGCAAGTAGAGCGACATGACCGCGGCGCAGCTCGTTGTCACCGCGCTCGGGGTCGCCGCCATCGTCTGGGTGCTGTGGTACTTCCTCTTCTCCCGCTCCCCCGCCGCGCGTCCCGCGCGGGGGCGCGGGGGCGCGGTCCAGGAGATCGCCGTCACGGTGAAGGGCGGGTACACCCCGGACACGATTCTCGTGCAGGCCGGGAAGCCCGTGCGGTTGCAGTTCTATCGTGACGAGACGGCCGACTGCTCCGAGCGGGTGGTGTTCGAGCATTTCGGTATCGATCGCCTGCTCCCGCCCTTCCAGACTACCACCATCGAATTCACGCCGGAGGAGGCGGGCGAGTATCCCTTCCGGTGCGGGATGTCCATGCTGAAGGGACTGCTGGTGGTCGAGCCGCCGGGCGATCGGATCCCCGCGCCCACGCCCCACGGCCGCCATGGCTAGACAGCGGATCATCCTGCCCATCGAAGGCATGAGCTGCGCCGCCTGCGCCCAGACGGTCCAGCAGGCGCTGGGCGCCGCCCGCGGCGTCGCTTCGGCGAGCGTCAACTATGCCACCGCGAAGGCGGCGGTAGAGTACGACGATGCGGCGGTCGGTGTGGGGCAGCTGGCCAAGGCCGTGCGCGACGCCGGGTACGAGTGCGGACAGGCGACTGTCACGTTCGGCATCCCCGACCTCCACTACGCGCCCAGCACCTCTGGGCTCGAGCGCGAGTTGGCCGCCGTGCCCGGCGTGATCCGCGCCGCCGCCAACCAGGCGACCGAGAGCGTGACGGTCGTCTACGTGCCGGGCGTCACGACCGCCGGGCAGCTCGAGGACGCGGTGGTCGCCGCCGGGTTCCGGGTGGGCGAGCCGATCGCGGCCGAGGACCCGGTGGAGCGCGAACGGCTGGCGCGCAGCCGCGAGATCCGGACGCTCACCTGGCAGTTCGCGCTCGCCGCCACCGCCGCGCTGCTCACGATGCTCGGCGCCATGCTGTTGATGGCGGGGCACGATGCCGCGACCAGCATCGGCCGGGTGGACCTGCTGGGTCGGCTGCTCATGCCCCTGGCGATGCGATTGCGGAGCGCGGTCGGGGGGGAGGCCGGCGCGGGACTGCTGGGGAACCCGACGCTCCTCAAGCTGCTGCTCCTGGGTCTGACGCTCCCGGTGCTGCTCTGGTCGGGGCGGCGGTTCTACAAGGGTGCCTGGAGCGGGTACCGGCACCGGACCGCCGACATGAATACGCTGATCGCGGTCGGCACCGGTGCCGCGTTCCTCTACTCGGTGGTCGCGACGGTCGTGCCGGGGGTGTTCACCCGCGCCGGCCTGCCCGCCGACGTCTACTACGAAGCGGTCTGCGCCATCATCGCGCTCATCCTGCTCGGACGATTGCTCGAGGCCCGCGCCAAGGGCCGCACGTCCGCCGCGATCCGGCGTCTCGCCGCGCTCACTCCGGCACTCGCCCATGTCGAGCGCGAGGGCGGCGTGCTGGACATCCCGGTGGCCGCCGTCGCCGTCGGCGACCGTCTGGTGGTGAAGCCCGGCGAGCGGATCCCGGCCGACGGCGTGATCACCGAAGGCACGTCGGCGCTCGACGAGTCGATGCTCACGGGCGAGCCGATGCCCGTGTCGAAGCATCCCGGCGACGAGGTGATCGGAGGAACGCTGAACACCACCGGGAGCTTCACGTTCAAGGCGACGCGCGTCGGCAAGGATACGGCGCTGGGCCAGATCGTCCGGCTCGTGGAAGAGGCGCAGGCATCCAAGGCCCCGATTCAGACCCTGGCCGACCGGGTCGCCGGCGTCTTCGTCCCCGTGGTGATCGCCATCGCCCTCGCCGCGTTCGTGCTCTGGTTCGACCTGGGGCCGCGCCCCGCGTTGCTCTTCTCCACCATCGCGCTCGTCACGGTGCTGATCATCGCCTGCCCGTGCGCGCTCGGGCTCGCTACGCCCACCGCGATTCTCGTCAGCACCGGGCGCGCCGCCGAGCAGGGCGTGCTGATCCGCGGCGGCGAGGCGTTGGAGCGGCTCGCCAAGGTGCGCACCGTGCTGCTCGACAAGACCGGGACGATCACCGAGGGTCGCCCGTCCGTCACCCACATCGTCACCGCCCGCAAACCCGACGGGACCGCGGTCTCGGCGGCGGAGGTGCTGCGCTGGGCGGCCTCGGTCGAACAGCGCTCGGAGCATCCGATCGCCCAATCGATCATCCGGGCGGCGCAGGAACGGATGGTGCTGTTGCTGCCGGTCGAGAAATTCGCCGCCATGGAGGGCCGCGGGGTCCGCGGCACGGTGGAGCGGCGCATCGTCGAGGTCGTCTCGGCGCGGCACGCGCGCGAGCGCAGTCTCGAGCTGGGCAGCCTGGCCCAGGACGCCGACCGGCTCGCGTCCCAGGGACGCACGCCGGTGATCGTCGTGGTGAACAACACGGTGCACGCGGTGATCGGGATCTCCGACCCCGTCAAGCCGACCGCGAAGGAGGCCGTGGCGCGACTGCGGGGCCTCGGTGTGGAGGTGCGCATGGTCTCCGGCGACACGCGGCGCTCGGCCCTGGTGGTCGCGGCGGAGGTCGGCATCGACGATGTCAGCGCCGAGGTGCTGCCCTCCCAGAAGGCCGATCTCGTGAAAAAGGAGCAGGAGCGGGGCGTCGTCGTCGCCATGGTCGGCGACGGGATCAACGATGCGCCGGCGCTGGCGCAGGCCGACGTGGGGATCGCGATCGGCACCGGGACCGACGTCGCCATGGAAGCGTCCGACGTCACCCTGATCCGGGGTGATCTGCGCGGTGTGGTCGCCGCCGTCGAGATCTCGCGGCGGACCCTGGGCACCATCCGGCAGAATCTCTTCTGGGCGTTCCTCTACAACGTACTGGGCATCCCGATCGCCGCGGGGGTGCTGTACCCGTTGACCGGCCTGCTGCTCTCGCCGGTGATCGCGAGCGCCGCCATGGCGTGGTCCAGCCTCAGCGTGGTCTTGAACAGTCTGCGCCTGCGGCGCTACACTCCTGCGTGGGCTTCGTAAACGCGCGGCCGTCGAGCCGCACCGACGCCGAGGACATCGCATGAGATACTTCCACAGAACGACGTTGTCGCCGGCTGATGTGCTGGCCGCCGCGCGGGACTATTTCGGAGCGCGGCTCGCGCCGTCGGAGGAGTCGCCGCGCCGTCTGGGCTATCGGGGAACGCTGGGGAAGGTGACTGTCTCGGCGCGCGCGGAAGGCGGGCACTATACGTTCATCGACGTCCTGACCGACCAGATGGGGGAATCGGAGATCGACAAGCTCGCGAAACGATTTCTCGCGGAAGTGCACTGCAAGGTCGAGCCGGCGCACGAGCTGCGGGGGGCGTACTGAGGCGCAGTCAGCCGGCGAGCCTGGCGCGGTATCCCGCGTTCTCCACCGCGGCCACCAGCGCCCCGGGCGTCACCACATCATCGTCGAAGTCGATTTCGGCCTCGCCGTCCAGGAGGTCGACCACCGCCGAGTACACACCGGTCACACCCTTCAGAGCCTGCTCCACCGTCTTCTGACAGTGTCCACAGGTCATGCCGGTCACCTTGAGCTTCGCGCTGGCCATACGTGCGGTCCTCCCGCCACAGCTTGATTTGCCCCTGCCCAAGAGTCAACTTTCCCGCCCACTATAATTTAGCTGATGCCTCTCCACTCCGTACCCGACACTCGGTCGGACACGCCGGCCATCCCGGCCGACCTCGAGCGGCTCCAGCTGCTCGAGATGTATCGCTTCCTGCGCTCCACCAGAGTGCTGGAAGAGCGGCTGGTCGCGCTGTACCGCCAGAGCAAGGTGATCGGGGGGCTGTTCCGCTCCCTGGGGCAGGAGGGGGAAGCCGTGGCGGCGGCCTATGCGCTGGAGCGCGGCCGTCATCGTGATATTCTCTCGCCCCTGATCCGCAACCTCGGCGCGCTGCTCGTGATGGGCGCCAGGCCGATCGAGATCCTGCGCCAGTACATGGCCAAGGCGGAGAGTCCCACCGGCGGACGCGAGCTGAACCTCCACTTCAACGATCTCGAGAAGGGGTATCTGGGGCAGATCTCCCACCTGGGCGATATGGTCCCGGTGATGGCGGGGATCACGCTCACCTTCAAGATGCGCGGCGAGCCGCGCATCGGCCTCGTGTTCGTGGGCGACGGCGCGACCTCGACGGGCGCGTTTCACGAAGGGCTGAACTTCGCCGCGGTGCAGCGCTGCCCCCTCGTCGTCATCGGGGAGTACAACCACTGGGCCTACTCCACGCCGCCCGAGAAGCAGTTCGCGGTGCAGGATCTAGCCGACAAGGCCAAGGGCTAC
>DATDED010000048.1:0-8480 GCA_036523455.1 Gemmatimonadales bacterium | reverse complement strand
CCCTGATCGCGATCGAAAACGCGCTGCCCGACACGCTGGCGACGGCCCGGCTGCAGTCAGTCCGCGACCGGCTTACCCATGAGGAGACGCGGCGGGCGGTGACCGAGGCCCTCGGTCGCCTGGCGAAGCAGGGAGGTCATCAGCAGTAGCCGGAGACGGGGACGCTCAGCGATCGAGCGGGATCTCGAAGCGCGACTTCAGCACCATCCGGCTGCCGCTGCTGGTCAAGCCGAAGCCGACGCCGACATTGATCTCGAAGTCCTCGCCGAGCTTGAGGTCCATGCCGGGATAGATCTGGTGGACTCGCTCCGCCGCCGTCTCCCCGAGTTTCCCATAGTACTCGAGCGCGAGATCGAGCGTGCGGCTCACCGTGAATCCGAGGCGGGCGCTCGGCTCGAACTCCCACTCCCCAAGGCGCGCCCCGGCGTGCGCCCGCAACCCGCGCTCGAGAACGGGGTCGACGTCCAGCAGCAGGCGGCCCACACGCCGTTCCACGATCGGACGGATCTCGAGTCCGACGGCATTCTCGTCGTACGCGGCGGGCGAGAACTCGAGCTCGGCTGCCAGGCTCAAGCCCACGGGCAGCCGCCACGTCTCCGGCGCGCGCACGCGCGACCGGAAGCGGGCGCCCGCATACTCGATCCCCGCGCCCGGCCGATAGGCTGAGAGCAGATAGGCCGCCACCTCCACGTGATCCGTCAGACCACGCGTCAGCTCCAGTGCCAGGTGGCCCTGATGCTCGCCGGGCGCGACGCTCCCGTCGAACGCCGTCGAGCCCCGGGCGATGTAGTTGAGGTGAGCGTCGAGCTCCCACTCCGAACGAGCCGCGGTGCGATAGCCGTAGACCTCGATCTCGAACGGATCCTGAGCGGCAAGCCGACCCGGCAGGGGCAGCGCGGCGAGGGTGAAGACGAACAGCGATCGTCTCATGGCCTTCCAATTGTTAGTTGAGAAACGTTCTCAGCAGCGTCACGAGCGAAACATACACCGGTCGCCAGCGGCGTTCTACAACTCGGTCCCTACCCGCAGCACGATGTTGCGCCCGGGGTTGAGGGCGAAGGCCTTGTAGCGGCTGAGGAAATCCCGGTAGCTGGTGTTGAGCACGTTCTTCACCTGCACCTCCACCCGGAACGCGCGGGGGCCCAACCGGGGCTCGAAACTGCCGAAGAGATCGAGCAGACCATACCCGGCGGTCCCCTGGTCGAACGGGCTGAGGCGCGTCTGGCGCGCCACGAGGTCCACGTCGACGCCGGCGCCGCCTGTTCCGTGGTGCCATTCGGCTCCCAGCTTCGCCCGCAGGGGCGGGATCTGCGGCAACGGCTCTTGATTGTCGCGCCGCTCCCCGCGGACGAAGTCCACGCGAGCCGACAGCGCGATGGCGCTCCCCGCCGCCACCTCGAGGGACGCTTCGCCGCCCAGCAGCCGCGCATCGGCCTGCGCGTACCGGTAGACAGACAGCGAATCCTGCGGCGCGCACACGATAGCCGGGTCAGGACAGGTCCTGGTCCCCGTCGGCGCGATGTAGATGTAGTGATCGATGGTGTTGGAGAATCCGGCCACCTCGCCGCGCACGCGTTCCGCCTGCCAGCGGATGCTGAGATCGAGGTTGAGGCCGGCTTCGGGCGCCAGGTCGGCCTGCCCGATCTCGAACCGGGCCTCGCCCGGGTGGGGACCGTTGGTGAACAGCTCGAACAGGGTCGGTGCGCGCCAGGCCCGCCCGACGTTCGCCGCCACGGCGATCTCAGCCGCCGGACGGAACACCAGTCCCGCATCGCCCGACCATGCGGTGTAATCCCGGCGCTGATCGCCGACTCCCAGATCGGTGTTCGAATCTGCGTCCAGTCGGCGCAGGTCTACCCGTGCACCGGCCAGTGCGCTCCAGCGCTGGCCCAGCGTCACCTGCTCGAAAGCGAAGGCCGCCGCCCCCTCGGCCCGGGCGCCGGGCACGAGTGGCTCGTCGCCGCGTGTGGCGCTCGACTGGTAGTACGCTGACGTCCCCACCGTTCCGGATACCCGCGCTCCCGCGCCGTGATGGGCGAGCAGATCGAGGCTCGTGGTGTTGAGCAGCAGGTCGAACCCTTTCTCTGCTGCCGCAGTATCGCCCTCGACGGTTTCGGCCAACCAGTGCCGTTGCCACTGACCCTTCGCTTCCAGCCGCAGGCGCCCCGCGGGGATCGTGCCCCCCAGCTGCAGCCTGTCGTCGGTGAGCTTGCGGACGGGGCCCGCCTCCTTGCCGCCGACCGGCGGCGGAGGAGGCAGCGACCCCGTGTCGGCCTCGAGCAAGTGGAATTCGCCGCCGTAGTGGGTGAATCGCGCCGTGGCCTTGCCCCACTCGCCCTGGGTGCCCGCCGCCGCTTCGCCCGACAGCGCCGTGAACCCCGTGTTCTCGAGCTCGGCCACCGGCGTGTGCAGCGCCTCGGAGTGGCGGCCCACCAATCCCGCGAGAAACCCCACACGACCCGTAGCGCCCGAGGCGTGCAGCGCGCTCCCCAGTTCGTGATTGTTGGTGGCGAAGTAGGCGTCCACGCCGCCCCGCAGGGGGGTGTGCCGTTGGGCGTCGGGCACGTCTTCGGGGATGACGTTCACTACTCCGCCGAGAGCGTCCGAGCCATAGAGGACACTGGCCGGACCGCGGATCACTTCGACCCGATCGGCGAGCCGGGTTTCGACCGAAGGGCCGTCCTCGTCGCTCCACGAATAGTCTTCGAGCCGGTTGCCGTCACCCAGCACCAGCACGCGCGCTCCCGTGAGCCCGCGGATGACCGGCTTGCCGATCTCGCCGCCGGTCGTGAGCGCCCGGACCCCCGCCACCGCCTCCAGCGCATGGGCGAGGGAGACCCGGTATTCGCGGGCCAGCTCGGCTGCCCCCAGGGTCGCCGTGGGCAGCGGCGAGGACAGCGGATCGGCCGGAGCGCGGGTCGCGGTAACGGTGACGGCGTCGAGCTGGACGGCCGACGCACGCAGCACGACCTGGACGTCCACGGCTCCCGTGACATCGATGTGGCGCGCCAGCGGACCGTAGCCCGGGCGGCGGAACACCAGCGTGTAGGCGCCGTTCGGCACGGCGGCGAACGCGAAGGCGCCGTCGGCTCCCGTGGTGGTGCGGCGCGACAGGTCGGTGAGCAACACTTCCACCGACGGCAGGGCATGACCGGCGGAATCCCGGACGGTGCCGCGGACCGTATCGGCGGCCAGGGACGGCACCGCTGACGCCCGTGCCGCACCCGCAGCGAGCAGCCCGATCAGGAGTGCGGCCTCCTGACTGACGAGTGGTTTCATGGGTCAAAGCAAATACGCGCCCAACGAAACGGACGCAAGATGGTGACCGATCTCAGGCGGGTGCCTGCAAGATGTCGTAGTGCACCGATCGCGCGTCGAACCGGGCGAGCAGCCTGCGGGCCGCCGGGGGAACCACCGCCGCCTCCAGATCGTCGCCGGCGAATGCCCGGACGGCATCCCACGACTCGAACAGCGTCAGGGTGACGAACTCCACCTCGGGATGGGCGTCGCGCCGCAGCAGATAGGCGCCGTGATAGCCGGGGATCCGGTGGATGCCGGGGAGGACCTCGCTGCGCAGCAGCGCCTCGTAGGCAGCGGCGTTCTCGCGGGTGGTCCACCCGTGCCACAGGCGGGCGATCATCGCATCAAGACTAGTCGGGAGTCGGCCACGCCGGTATCGTGCCCATATGGTGGGCAAGCAATCGGAGTCGCCACTGCTGCGCGCGGCCACCCCCGCCGATGCGCCCGAGCTGGCCCGGTTACGCTACGAGTTTCGCGCCGCCGAGCGGCCCGCGGTCGAGCCAAGCGAGGAGTTCATCGCCCGGACCACGGCATGGATGCGAGAGCGTCTCGCGGAGGGTACGGCGTGGCGTTGTATCGTCGCCGTGCGGAACGGGGCGATCGTGGGCCACGTGTGGGTCACGCTCATCGAGAAGATCCCCAACCCCGGGAGGGGTGAACCGGAGCGGCACGCCTACCTCACGAACCTGTACGTGCGCCCGGCCGAGCGAGGGGGCAGTGGAAGCGTGCTGCTCGAGGCGGCGCTCGACTGGTGTCGCGGCCGGCGGGTGGACACCGTGATTCTGTGGCCCAGCGAGCGCAGCCGCACGCTGTACGCGCGTTTCGGCTTCGATGCGTCCCGGGCCATTCTGGCGCTGCCGCTCGCACCCGACCCGCACGGCCTCCGGCCAGGGTCCTAAGGTCGCAGCAGCACCTTCCCCGCTGTCGTCCGGCTTTCGAGTGCGCGGTGCGCTTCGGCGGCCTGTGCCAGTGGCAGCGCGCGATCGATGTGCACCGTCAGCGTTCCGTCCCGCACCCAACCCAGCACCTCACCGGCCCGCTGCTCGAGCTCGGCACGGGTCTCGACGTAGTGGGCCAATGTGGGGCGGGTGAGGAACAGCGACCCACGCTGGTTCAGCACCTGCGGATCGAGCGGGTCGACGGGCCCGCTCGACTGCCCGAACAGCACCATCATGCCCCGCCGCACCAGGCAGCGGAGTCCCGCGTCGAACGTCGTGCGGCCCACCGAATCGTAGATGACCTGGACGCCCGCTCCACCCGTCAGGCCCCGCACCGCCGCCACGAAATCGGTCTCGGTGTAGCGAATCACCTCGTGCGCGCCGGCTTCGCGCGCGAGCGCTTCCTTGGCCGCCGTGGACACCGTGCCGATCACCCGCGCCCCGCGTTTTCTGGCAATCTGGCACAGCAGCAACCCGGTTCCCCCCGCAGCCGCGTGCACGATGCACGTGTCCCCGGGTTTGAGCGGATAGGTCGTGCAGGCCAGGTAGTGGGCGGTCATCCCCTGCAGCATCACGGCAGCGCCCTGCTCGGTGCTTACACCTTCGGGAAGCCGCACCACGCGGTCGGCCGGAGCCAGCACGTACTCGGCATACGCGGCCAGCGCCCCGTTGTAGCAGGCCACGCGGTCCCCCACCGCGAACCCACTGACCCCGGGGCCCAGCGCCGCGACGGTACCCGCGGCCTCCTGACCCGGAATGAACGGCAGCACGGTCTTGTATTGCCCCGCGCGCTGGTACAGATCGATGTAATTGACGCCGGCAGCTTCGACCCGCATCACGAGCTGGCGCGGTCCGGGGTCCGGGTCCGGGACCTCCTCGAGGCGCAGGACTTCCGGACCGCCCGGAGCGGAGAAGCAGACGGCCTTCATCGGCGGCCCGTCAGATGTTGATGCCGCGCATGGCGGCTTCGGGATACCGGAGGCCCGAGGCGGAATTCCTGGGAATCGCCCGATCAATGGTGCGCAGCTCCTCCGGCGTGAAGCGCACATCCAGCGCTCCCACGTTCTCCTCGAGATAGCGGCGCCGCTTGGTGCCGGGGATCGGGACGATGTCCGTCCCCTGGGCCAGCACCCAGGCGAGCGCCAGCTGGGCGGGCGTGCAGCGTTTCGCGCGCGCCAGCAGCTCGACATGCTCCACGAGCGTCAGGTTCCGGCGGAGATTGGCCTCCTGAAACCGCGGGTGCCGGGTGCGGACGTCGTCGGCCGGGAGGTCGCCGGTGCGGCGGATTCTGCCGGTCAGGAACCCGCGCCCCAGCGGGCTGTAGGCCACGAATCCGATCCCCAGCTCCCTGCAGGTCGCGAGCACGCCGTCCTCGGGATCACGGGTCCAGAGCGAGTACTCCGTTTGCACCGCCGTCACGGGATGGGCGGCGTGGGCACGCCGGATCGTGGCCGGGGCGGCCTCCGAGAGGCCGATGAAGCGGACCTTGCCCGCGCGCACGAGGTCCCCCAGGGCGCCGACCGTCTCCTCGATCGGCACCGACGGGTCCACGCGGTGCTGGTAGTAGAGGTCGATGTGCTCGACCCCGAGGCGCTGGAGCGACGCATCACAGGCGGCGTGGATGTACTCGGGCCGCCCGTTGACGCCCAGCCAGGCGCCGTCAGGGCCGCGGACGTTGCCGAACTTGGTCGCCAGCACGACCGCGTCGCGCCGGTCCGCGATGGCGTGTCCGACCAGGCGCTCGTTGGTGAACGGCCCATAGACGTCGGATGTGTCGAGGAAGGTGATGCCGAGCTCCAGGGCGCGATGGATCGTGGCGACCGATTCAACATCGTCCCGCCCTGTATAGAAATCCGACATGCCCATGCAGCCCAGTCCGAGGGCCGACACGGCAAGTCCCTGAGATCCCAGTCGTCGCTGCTCCATCGCTCCGCTCCCTGCATCGGGGTTATGCTGGAAGTGTACTCCGAAACCTGACATCCCGGCGGCCGGGTTCCGGTGTAGGACGGCCGCCCAGCGCCACGGGGGAATAATCCCCGGCCGGAGGGAGTCTCGCTTCTCGAGGGACGGTGGATTCCACGAATCTCGAACGGTTCGAAGCCGTGGTGCTGCCGCACCTGGATTCGGCCTACAACCTGGCGCGCTACCTGACGCGCGATTTGCACGACGCCGAGGACGTGGTGCAGGAGGCGTATCTGCGGGCGTTGCGGTACTTCCGCGGGTACCGCGGCGGGGACGCGCGCGCCTGGGTGCTGGCCATCGTGCGCAACACGTTTCACACGTGGCGGCGGCGCGAGCGGCACCAGGACGAGGCGTTGGAGTTCGACGAAGACCGGCACAGCGAGGCGGTCGAAGGCGCGCATCCCGGCGCCCTGCTCGACACGGCGTTGGACCGGGAAGCGCTCGAGCGGGCGCTCGAGCGGCTGCCCACGGAGTTCCGGGAGGTACTGGTGCTGCGCGAGCTGGAAGGGATGTCGTACAAGGAAATCGGCACCGTGGTGGGCGTGCCCGTCGGCACCGTGATGTCGCGGCTGGCGCGGGCCCGGGAGCGACTGCGCCGGTCGCTGCTCGCCGGAACGGACGCGGAACGCGCATGACCTGCGCCGAGCTCGAGACACGGCTGCACGCGTACCTGGACGCCGAGCTTCCCGAGGCGGCCGCCCGGGAAGTGGCGGCGCACGTCACCGCGTGCCCCCACTGTGGCCCGTGGTACGAAGAGCAGCGCACCCTGCGCGCCGCACTGCGCGAGCGGCTCCCCACGTTCCGGGCTCCCGATACGCTGCGGGCAGCGGTGCGCCGCGGCCTGCGGGCGGCGCAGGCCGTCGAGGCTCCACGGGGGCGCATCGCGGCGTCGCGCTGGCTCGCCGCGGCGGCGACGCTGGTGGTCGCCGTCGGCGGCACCTGGTCGCTCGCCATGCGTGCCGTGGCGAGCCGCACCGTCGGCGACGAGGTACTGGCCGCCCACGTGCGTTCGCTCATGCCGGGGCATCTCACGGACGTCCTGTCGACTGACCAGCACACCGTGAAACCGTGGTTCAACGGGCGGCTCGACTTTTCGCCGCCGGTCGAGGACTTCTCCGGGAGCGGCTACCCACTGGTCGGCGGCCGGCTCGATTATGTCGCCGGGCGCTCCGTCGCGGTCCTCGTCTACGGGCGACGCCAGCACATGATCAGCGTGATGCTGTGGCCCACGGGCACCGGCTCGAGCGCCGGCCCCGCGGTGCGGGCCGTGCAGGGCTATCACCTGCTGCACTGGACGGATCCGAGCTTCACCTACTGGGTCGTGTCGGATCTCGGCTTGCCCGAGCTGAGGGACTTCCGCTCGCTGTTGCACCAGGCGTACTAGACCCCGCCTTCACCTCGGGTACAGCGTCCGGTGCCGCGCGAGCATCCGGACGAACCGCTCGATCCGTGCGCGACGCGTCTCGGGCCGTTTGGCCGTCTGGATCCTGAACAGGATCGCGTACCGGTTCTGGCTGTTCAGTGTCTCGAAGAACGCCCTGGCTTTGGCGCTCTTCTTCAGCGCGGCGGTGAGATCCCGGGGCGGGACCGCCGTCCGGTGCGAATCGTACGCTCCGACCCAGCGTCCGTTCTGTTTGGCCCGCTGGATCGAGGCGAGACCGGACGGTCGCATGCGTCCCGTGGCCACCAGCTCGCTGGCCCGGGCGCGGTTGATCTTGGACCAGATGCTGTTCGGTTTCCTGGGCGTGAACTTCACCAACCACGATTCGTCATCGTAGGGCTTCCCCTGGCCATCGATCCAGCCGTAGCACAACGCCCCCTCCACGGCTTCCCGGTGGGTGAGGGACTGCCGACCGGCTGAACGCTTGGCCAGGCGCACCCAGAGGCCTGGTGCGTCGTCGTGGCGGGACAGCCAGGTTTCCCACGCCTTGGCGGTCTTGAACGCACGGACGGGCAGGTCGCGGCGCGCCATCAGCCCGCGGGAACGTCCGTCAGAGGCCGGATGATGATCGTCGACAGCATCGTGGCAACGAGCCGGCTGTCACCCCCTGAGATCCCGAACACATCGGCCCTGCAGACCGTCAGCGTGCGCCCCGGGCGCAACACACGACCTTCGGCTCGAAAGGCTTCCCCCTCGGCGGGCGCGAGGAGATTGATCTTGAACTCGACGGCGAGGACGTCGGTCCCGGCCGGCGCGAGCGAGAACGCCGCGTAGCCGTTGGCCGAATCGGCCAGACTGGCCATCGCGCCGGCGTGCCAGAACCCGTTCTGCTGGCTGAA
>DATDED010000047.1:0-4670 GCA_036523455.1 Gemmatimonadales bacterium | reverse complement strand
CGGAGCATCCGGTCGCGGAGACGGCGCCGGTGGGAGCGGCGGCATGAGATCGGGCGATCAAGGGCCGCCACTCGATGACCTGGCCTTCGCGACGATCGATCACCTCCGGCCGGTAACGCAGGGCCATCAGGAGGTGATTTTTTCGCAGGGCAAGACGGTCGAGCAGGTCGTGGCGATCGCCGAGCGCCTCGTCGTGGCCGGCGGGACGTTCCTGGCGACCCGCGCCGAGGCCGCGCAGCGCGCCGCTCTGGTCGAGCGCTTCCCGGACGCGCTGGTGAACGAGCTGGGGCGCACCGTGTATCTGCCGCCGGCGCCGGAGCCGCCGCCCACGGGGCGGGGGACCGTGCTCGTGGTGACCGCGGGGACGTCCGACCTCCCGATCGCCGAGGAAGCGGCGGTGACCGCGCGGGCGTTGCGGAACCGGGTAGAGCGGCTCACGGATGTCGGGGTCGCCGGCATCCATCGGGTGTTGAGCCAGACGAGTCTGCTGCGCAGCGCCACGGTCATCATCGTCGTCGCCGGCATGGAAGGCGCGCTCCCGAGTGTGGTCGGGGGCCTCGTGAAAGTGCCGGTGATCGCGGTGCCGACGAGTGTCGGATACGGCGCGTCGTTCGGCGGCCTCGCCGCCCTCCTGGGCATGCTGAATTCGTGCGCCGCCGGCGTGACCGTCGTCAATATCGACAACGGGTTCGGCGCGGCGGCCGCGGCCAGTCGGATCAACCACCTGTGAGACCTGCCAGCGGGCGTTGGATGGCGCGCGCGTTGCGCGGCTTGGGCGTGATCGCCTGCGTCGTGGCGGTGTGGCGCGGCGGTCCCTGGGGGCTGGTCGCGGTGGGCGGCGGGTTCATGCTGGCGTACGGCTTCCGGATGGCGCGCGTGGTGCGGACCTGGCTGCACGAGCAGGCGCCGGTGACGCCGTCGGACCTGGCGCACACCCTCGATCTGATGCGCCGGGCGCACGACGCGACCGGGGCGTGGGCGGTGGGCCTGGACGAGCAGGAAGTGGAAGCCTACGGTGATCCCAAGCCACCGGTGCCCGTACGGGAGCGCGGCGGCGCGATCGTGCAGCTCGCATCCGTGGACGGGCGTTCCCACGTGGCGCGGGAAGACGAAGGGACCTACGTGGCGGTGGGTGATTTTCCCTACGGGGCGGGCCTGCTGCTCACCGAGCGCGACGCGGATCCCGAGGTGGCCCAATCGGTCACGGAAGAGCTGCGGCGCATCGTGGCGGCGATGCGATTGTCCGAGCTCGAGGTGCCGGAAGGTCAGTTCCAGCTCGTCGCCAAGCAGCTCGCCATGATCGCCGCCGGGGCCCAGACGCTGGAAGGCGTCGCGAAGGCCGGCGCCGAGCTGGCGCAGCAGCTGGCGCAGCGCGGCACCGCCGTCGTCATTCTGGATCCCACCACGCAGGCGGCGCAGGTCCTGGCGGTCTCCACGGCCGCCGACCGCCGGCTGGCGGGTCTGACCCTGTCGTCCGAGGCACCGGCGCACCGGGCCATGCAGACGGGCCTGCCGGTCGTGACGCAGTCGAGCGAAGACATCTTCGGCCCCGGCGTTCCCGAGCGACGACGCCAGGAGCGCGCGGGGCAGGCCTATCCCCTGATGGACGGCCACTTCGCGATCGGCGCCCTGGTCCTCCTGGGTCCGGCGATTCTGCCGGAGTCTCCGCTCGCCGATCAGGTGGGCCAGCTCGTCTCGGAGCTCGGCCCCCGGCTGGCGGCCGCCCGCGCCGTGCACGAGGCCGAGCAGCGGGCGGTGGTGGATCCGCTGACCGGCCTGCGGAATCGGCGCGAGTTCGAGCGCCAGATCGAATCGTTCAAGGCGAAGCAGCAGGAGCGGGGCGGGGCGGGGCCGAGCGAGCCGGTGACGCTGGTGTACGCGGACCTCGACCGCTTCAAGGCGCTCAACGACGGGCTGGGCCACGCCGCCGGCGATGCGGCCCTGCGCCATTTTTCCAGCGTCCTGTCGAAGCAGATCCGTGATCGCGACCTTGTGGCCCGCATCGGCGGCGAGGAATTCGCGGTGTGGCTCCCGGGAACGCCCTTGACCGAAGGCATGGAGGTGGCCGAGCGTATTCGCCGCGCCGTGGAGACGGAGGCGTGGCACTGGAACGGATCGCGCTATCCGCTCACCGTCTCGTGCGGGGTCGCGGCGTATCCGGAAAGTGTGGGCGACGTCAACAACCTGCGCGGCGCGGCGGACGCTGCCCTGTATCGGGCGAAACAGGAAGGGCGGAACCGCGTATCGCAGGCGCCGCCGTACATGCCGTGACCGCGAAGTTCTCCCGAGACCTCGCCAAGGCGTTTCGGATCAAGGACGGCGGCCGCTTCCACCTCAAGCAGATCGATCCCGCCGATCACCCCGGCTTCAAGTCCAAGGAGCTTGCCGCGGCGACCCTGGAGCGTGGAGTCGAGCGGCTCGCGGCCCTGCAGGAGCGCCTGTACGCGCACGATCGCTGGGCCGTGCTGGTGATCTTCCAGGCCATGGATGCGGCGGGGAAGGACAGCACGATCAAGCACGTGATGTCCGGCGTGAATCCCCAGGGGTGTCAGGTCTTCGCCTTCAAGACGCCCTCGGCCGAAGAGCTGGATCACGACTTCCTGTGGCGCACCACGCGGTGCCTGCCCGAGCGTGGCCGGATCGGGATCTTCAACCGCTCCTACTACGAGGAAACCCTCGTCGTGCGGGTCCATCCGGAGTTCCTGGAGAAACAACGTCTCCCCGAAGGCCTCCTGACGCGGGACGTATGGACCGAGCGATTCGACGACATCAACACGTATGAGCGGCATCTGGCGCGCAACGGCACCAAGATCCTGAAGTTCTTCCTGCACGTGTCACGCGATGAGCAGCGGCGCCGTTTTCTCGAGCGCCTGGAGGATCCGACCAAGAACTGGAAGTTCTCGTCCGCCGATTTGGGCGAGCGGGACCGGTGGGACGAGTACATGGCCGCCTACGAGGATATGATCCGTCGCACGGCCACCCCGCACGCTCCCTGGTACGTCGTCCCGGCCGACCACAAGTGGTTCACCCGGCTCGTGGTCGTCGAGGTGATCGTGGACGCGCTCGAGCGGCTGAACCCGACTTTTCCCAGCGTGCCGGCCAGCGACCGCCAGGCCCTGGCGGCCGCTCTGGCGTCGCTGAAGGCGGAAGGGAAAGGGCAAGAGGCTTGAAAACGGTGTCGCCGGCAACTACGTTGGCGGTGTAGGGGGCGACAGGCTTCGACGGGTTTGGTGAGGGTGTCGCTGCGTGCCCAGGTCGTCAGTCACCTGGCTAATCAACTGGCAACACACACAAGCCAACTCTGAACTGGCTCTGGCTGCGTAAGCTTCGGCTTTCGCACCTGCGTGAGTGGCAGCCCGCCTGAGGCGGCGCTCACGTATCGCAAAATCGGGCTGGCGTGATCCGGGGCCCGAACGGATCGCGTGAGAGCTGCAAAGGGCTTGTCGCTGCCCGTGGCCGGTGAAGCGCCGGGGCAGTGAGACCTCAAAGAAGCTTCACCTACGCACGTAGTGGTGACATCGGAAGCAGGCTCGGACCGGGGTTCGATTCCCCGCGCCTCCATGAACCAGGGGAAGAGGGAAGAGGGAAGGGGGAAGAGGCCCCGTACCCGTCCCGCTTCCCCTTTCTCTTTTCCTCCCAGGAGATCCTCGCACCATGTTCATCGGGCACTTCGCCGTCGGCTTCGCCTCCAAACGGATCGCGCCCCGGGCCTCGCTAGCACCCCTCCTGGCTGCACCGCTCCTGGCGGATCTGCTGTGGCCCGTGTTCCTGTTGCTGGGCGTCGAGCAGGTGCGCGTCAATCCAACGGGAGGGAATCCCTTCCTGGCTCTGAGCTTCACCTCGTATCCGTGGTCACACAGTCTGCTGATGAGCCTCGTGTGGGGAGTGCTCTTCGGGGGGGCATACTATGCCGTCACGCGGTATGGGCGCGGCGCGTGGGTGGTGGCGCTCGCGGTGGTGAGCCACTGGGTGCTCGACTACGTGACGCACATTCCCGACCTGCCGATCGCCCCGGGAGGCGGACCGGTGCTGGGCCTCGGCCTGTGGCGGTGGCCGGCCGCCACGCTGACGGTCGAGCTTTCAATGTTCGTTACCGGGGTATGGCTCTACGCCAGCGGCACGACGGCGCGGGACAGAATCGGGCGGTTCGGTTGGTGGGCGTTCGTGGCGATCTGCCTCGCCTCGTACGCCGCGAGTCTGGTCGGCCCGCCTCCGCCGAGTGTCACCGCCCTGGGGTGGACGGCGATCGGTGGCAGCATCATTACCCTCTGGTTGGCCTGGTGGATCGACCGGCATCGGACGGAGCGCGAGCAGCGCGCTCAGTCGCGTGGGTTGGCGTAGGCCCTGGTGCCCGTTCGCGAGGAGGTCGCCATCGGCCGGGCGGCTTGCGCCGCAGCCGCGGGGCTGGCAACGGCCTGGGCCGGAGCTACGATGCGAGGTGCGCTAGTGGTCCCGGTTGCACGCGGCGCTGCCGCACTCCAGCCACCTGCTGCGGCCGCCGCCGATCCGTCGGCACTCGATGCCGCCGGAGTGGTGCGGCGGACGATGATACGCGAGCCGGTCACGGGTGCGGCCGTGGTCCCGGGGGCCGCCGGAGCTGCCGCGGCGGACGTGGCGATGGGGCGACTCCGCGCGGTGGGCTGCTGTACGACGATGCGTGGCGGCTTGCG
>DATDED010000046.1:0-5087 GCA_036523455.1 Gemmatimonadales bacterium | reverse complement strand
GCTCGAGTCGCGCATCGCGTTGCGCTACCTGAAGAGTCGTCGCACCTCCCGGTTGCTGTCCTTCATCACGGTCATCGCCGTCGGCGGCGTCACGCTGGGCGTCGGGGCGCTCATGGTCGTGCTCGGCCTGATGAACGGGCTCCAGGCGGATCTGCGGGACAAGATCCTGGTGGCCAGCCCGCACCTGCGTGTGCTGACCTACGGCGAGGGCCTGCGCCTGGACGGCTGGCCGACCGTGCTGGCCCAGGTCCGCCGCGTGCCGGGCGTCGTGTCGGCCGCCCCGTTCGTGATCACCCAGGCGGGGATCACGGCCGGTCACGATTACGCCGAGGGCGTCATCGTGTTCGGTATCGATCCCGACACCGGGTCGGAGGCGGTCACCACCCTGGCCCGGCACTTCACACGCGGGGATCTGCGGTTCCGTACAACCCGGCCCGACGTCGATGCGGGCATCGTGCTGGGCTCCCGCCTCGCCAGCAAGCTGTCGGCCTTTCCGGGCGACGTCGTCACGTTGATCGCATTCGCGGGCACGCGCTTCAATCCGAGCGTGGGGGCGTACGTGCCGCGGTTTCATCGCTTCGAGGTGACGGGCCTGTTCGATACCGGCATGTTCGAGTACGACAACTCCTACGTCGTCATGGCCCGGTCCACCGCCCAGCGCTTCGCCGCGCTCGACAGCGCGGTGACCGGCGTGGAGGTACGCCTCGCCGATCCGGAGCATGCCCAGCGCTTCGGGCAGGATCTCGAGAGCCGGCTCGGCTACCCGTATCGCGTGGTCGACTGGCAGTCGCAGAACGCGTCGCTGTTTTCGGCCTTAAAGCTCGAGAAACTCGGCATGGGCCTGGTGGTGTTCTTCATCTGTGTGGTGGCGGCCTTCAACGTGGTGGGCACGCTGACGATGGTAGTCCGGGACAAGACGCGGGAGATCGGCATCCTGATGGCCATGGGCCTGCGTCGCGAGGCGGTGCGGCGCGTGTTCCTGGCGCAGGGCGTGCTCATCGGGCTGGCCGGGACGCTGGTCGGGGCGATTCTGGGAATCGGCGTCGGCGCCATGATCAACCGCGGGGAATGGATCCCGCTCGACCCCTCGATCTACTTCATTGATCACCTCCCCGTCCACACACAGCTCGTCGACGTTTTCGTGGTGGTCGCGGCGAGCCTGGTGATCGCGACGCTGGCGCCGCTGTATCCGGCGCTGCTGGCGGCGCGCCTCGACCCCGTGCCCGCGATCCGCTCCGAATGACCGCGCTGCTCGAAGCGCGAGGCATCCGCAAGGTGTTCGCGGGCGGAGACGGACGGCCGCTCGAGGTGCTCGCGGGCGTCGACCTCGACGTGCGCCGGGGCGAGCTGATCGCCGTCGTAGGGGCGTCGGGCGCGGGCAAGAGCACGCTGCTCCACCTCCTGGGTGCCCTGGACCGTCCCACGGCGGGGGACATCTGGCTGGAAGGGTCGCGCTACGCCGACGTCGGGCCGCAGGGACTGGCCGAGATGCGGAACCGCAAGCTCGGATTCGTCTTTCAGTTCCACCATCTCTTGCGCGAGTTCACCGCCTTGGAGAATGTCATGATGCCCCTGTTGATCGGGGGGGTGGCGGAGCGGGAGGCCCGCTCGCGGGCGGAGGAGCGCCTGTCGGCCGTCGGGCTCGCGGGGCGGATGACGCACCGGCCGGCAGAGCTGTCGGGGGGCGAGCAGCAGCGCTGCGCGGTGGCGCGCGCGCTGGTGCACGATCCGAGTCTCGTGCTGGCGGACGAGCCGTCGGGAAACCTCGACCACGCCTCGAGCGAGCACCTGCACGAAATGCTGTTCCGGCTCGCGCGCGAGTTCGAAACAGCGATCGTGATCGTCACACACAATCGGCAGCTCGCCGCGCGGGCCGACCGCATCCTCTGGCTGGAGGACGGACGGCTGGTGGCGGTGGGATCGGTGGACGCTATACCCTGATGCGCTGCGACAACTGCAAGGAACGCGATGCGGTCATCAACCTGACCCAGGTGGAGCACGATACCAAGGTGACGCTCCACCTCTGCGAGCAGTGCGCCCAGGAGAAGGGCATCGAGACCGGGACGACCGCGCTCAAGTCCACCCTCGGCACCTTCCTGTCGGCGATGGGGAAGGGCACCAACCTGCCCGTTCCCGCCGACACGGTGCGTTGCCCGAGCTGCGGTGCCACGCTGAACGATTTCCGCGAGAGCGGACGCCTGGGCTGCGCCCATTGCTACCAGGTGTTCGCCGAGCAGCTGCGCGACCTGCTGCGCCGGCTCCACGGCTCGAGCCAGCACGTGGGCGAGCGCTATGTAGCGCCGGGCGCCGACGGCGAGAGCAGCGCGGCGAGCGAGCTGCTGGAGCTGCGCGACCAGCTGCGTCGGGCGGTGGAGAACGAGAACTTCGAGCGCGCGGCGGAGTTGCGCGATCAGATCCGGGTGCGCGAATGATCGACCTGGCGCTGCTCCCCGACGGCGGGCTGGGCTGGCTGCACGCGTCCGGGCCGCATTCGCAAATCGTGCTGTCCACGAGGATCCGGCTGGCGCGCAACGTGATGGGGCATCCGTTCAGCCAGCGGGCGACCGACGCGGAGCGACGGGCTGTGCTGGCGCGGGTCACCGATGCGGCCGGGGCGAGCGAGCGGCTACGCCGGGCGGTGCTGCTGCGGGTCGACGAATTGTCGCGACCCGACCGCCAACTGCTGCACGAGCGCCACCTCGTCAGCAAGGAGCTGGCGGCGCTGGACGGCGAGGGGGCCCGGCCCCGTGTGGGTGCCGCGGTGCTCGTCGACGACCCGGGCGGGGTGATGGTTAATGAAGAAGACCATCTCCGGATGCAGGCGATGTTGTCCGGATTCGATCTGGAATCCGCGTATGCCGCGCTGGAGTCGATAGATAGCGAGCTGGGGCGGCTGCTGCCGTTCGCGTTCCATTCCGAGTTTGGCTATCTTACCTCGTGCCCCACCAATGCCGGCACCGGACTTCGGGCCAGCGTGCTTATCCACTTGCCCGGTCTCGTGTTAACCAAGGAAATCGGCAAGGTGTTGCAGGGACTCACGCAGGTCGGCCTCACTTTTCGGGGGCTGTACGGGGAGGGAAGCGAAGTCGTCGGTAACTTCTTTCAGCTGTCCAACCAGACGACGTTGGGGAAGGCCGAAGGGGAGTTGTTGGATCACCTGGGGCGTATCGTGCGGCAGGTGATCGAGTACGAGGAACAGGCACGGGACGTGCTGCTGAAGACGGCGGCGGGGACGGTGGAGGACAAAGTGTGGCGGGCGTATGGACTGTTGCGTTACGCGCGCTCGCTGTCGTTCGAGGAGACGATGAACCTGTTGAGCGGGGTTCGGCTGGGCGTCGGGTTGAATCTGATCACCGGGCTCAGTGTATACACGCTCAACAAGCTGCTCATCCACACGCAACCCGCTCACCTGGCGGCGATGGAGGGGCGGCAGGTCGGCGATCCCGAGCTGCCCGTCATCCGGGCGACCTACGTGCGTAGCCTGCTCGGCGCAGAGACCACTTGAGGATGGAACGGCGATGAACGGCTACAACTTCACGGATCGAGTGCGGAAAGTCCTGCAGATGGCGCGGGAGGAAGCCGCCCGGCTGCACCACGAGTACGTCGGCACGGAGCACATCCTGCTCGGGCTGATCCGGGAGGGGGAGGGGGTGGCCGCGGCCGTCCTCACCAACCTCAACGTGGATCTCGAAGAGATCCAGCAGAAGATCGAAGAGACCGTCAAAAAAGGGAAAGCCGCGGCGGCGGCCGGCCCCGACCTGCCCTACACCTCGCGGGCCAAGAAGGTACTCGAGCTCGCGATGAGCGAGGCGCGCGAGCTGAACCACTCCTACGTCGGCACCGAGCACCTGCTGCTCGGCCTGCTGCGCGAGGAGAAGGGGATCGCGGCCCAGGTGCTGACCGACGCGGGCGTGAACCTCGAGCAGGCGCGTGCCGAGACGCTCCGTCTACTCGGCAGCGAGATGCCTTCCGCCGCCCCGAGCGGCGGCGCGAGCACGCCGGCGCCGAGCCCGAAGAGCGAGAAGAAATCCAAGACGCCCGCGCTGGACCATTTCTGCCGCGACCTCACCCAGCTGGCCGCCGACGGCGCGCTGGATCCCACGATCGGCCGGCAAAAAGAGATCGAGCGCGTGATGGAGATCCTGTCGCGCCGCAAGAAGAACAACCCGGTGCTGATTGGGGAGCCGGGGGTCGGCAAGACGGCGATCGTCGAGGGGCTCGCGCAGCTCATCGCCAACGGGCAATGCCCCGACGCGTTGAAGGATCACCGCGTGCTGTCGCTGGACATGGCGGCCGTCATCGCGGGGACGAAATACCGCGGGCAGTTCGAGGAGCGGCTCAAAGCGGTGATCAACGAGATCGCCCAGAACCGCAGCATCATCCTGTTCATCGACGAGCTGCACACGCTGGTGGGGGCGGGCGCCGCCGAAGGGGCGGTGGACGCGTCCAACATGCTCAAGCCGGCGCTGGCGCGCGGCGAGCTGCAGTGTGTGGGCGCCTCCACGCTCAACGAGTACCGCAAGTACATCGAGAAGGACGGAGCGCTCGAGCGCCGCTTCCAGACGGTGATCGTGGACCCACCGAGCGTCGATGAGACAATCGAGATCCTGAAAGGCCTGCGCAAGCGGTACGAGGACCATCACCGGGTCGTGATCCCCGACCTGACGCTCGATGCGGCGGCGAAGCTCTCGGAGCGCTACATCACCGACCGCTTCCTGCCCGACAAGGCGATCGACGTGATCGACGAGGCGGGGGCGCGGGCGCGCCTGGCGACCCAGGTGCCGCCGCCCGAGGTGGCGGAGCGCAAGGAAAAGCTGGAGCAGATCAGCCGCGACAAAGAGAACGCGGTGCGCGACCAGAACTTCGAGCGGGCCGCGGCGCTGCGGGACTCTGAGCGCGAGCTGCAGAACGAGATCCGCCGCAAGCAGGAGGAGTGGGAGCGCGAGCGGCAGACCCGCCGGCCGACCATCGGCGAGGAGCAGGTCGCCTTCATCGTATCGCGCTGGACGGGGATTCCGGTGACGCGGCTGCAGGAGGCCGAGACCGCGCGGCTGCTGCGGATGGAAGAGGAGCTGCACCAGAGCGTG
>DATDED010000045.1:0-6960 GCA_036523455.1 Gemmatimonadales bacterium | reverse complement strand
CGAGGCGTCGCATTTCCTGAGCAGCATCGTGGGCGCCGTGCTCGTGCTCTCCGCTTGGGGGCTGGAGCGCCGTTCGCACGTCGCCTACCACCTGGTGCGCATGCTGTTCGGCGCCGGCATTGTCCTGACGCTGCTGCGCTCGTTCGACCTGCGGCTGACGGTGCTGCTCGCGATCACGCTCGCCGTCCTCCTTCTCGTGGGACGCGAATTCCCGCGCCCCGGGTCACTGACGCGCGAGCCCATGGGATACCGGTGGGTGTTCGCCGCCGGCGCGGTCTTCCTGGTCGAGGCGTGGATCGGGGCGCTGCTGTATCGTCACGTGCAGTTCGCCGGGCAGGTCTGGTGGCGCTTCGCCCTGTCCGGTCAGGGACCGCGCGCGCTGCGCGCCGCGGTGGGGGCCTCGATCGTCATGCTCCTGTTCGCCGTCGAGCGGCTGATTTCGGGAACCGTCCCCCGCAGCCGGACTCCCTGAGATGGCCAAGGTCAGCGCCGGACTCCTGGTGTACCGGAAGCGGCAAGTGACCCTGGAGGTGTTGCTGGCACATCCGGGTGGCCCCTTCTGGGCCAAACGGGATAGCGGCGCCTGGTCCATCCCCAAAGGGGAGGCAGACGCGTCGGAGCCGCCGCTGGATGCGGCCCGGCGCGAGTTCCACGAAGAGACCGGCTTTACGGTAAGCGGCGACTTCACGGCACTGACCCCGCTGCGACAACCAGGGGGAAAGGTCGTGCACGCCTGGGCCGTGCAGGGTGACTGCGACCCCGCGCGGATGCGCAGCAACACGTTCCATATGGAGTGGCCGCCGCGCTCGGGGAAGCAGCAGGAGTTCCCCGAGATCGATCGGGTGGAGTGGTTTGCGATCGACGAGGCGCTGCGCCGGATTCTCCCGGGGCAGGCCGGCTTCCTGCGGGAGCTCGCGACCCTGGTCTAGACGAGTGCCGGGGCGCGAGCCGCCATGGCCTCCAACCGCTCGATCCGCTCGGTGATCGGCGGGTGCGTCGAGAACAGCCGGGTGAATCCCGAGGCGCCCAGGGGATTCACCTGCGCCAGCGGAGCGACTGCCGGCGAGACATCCATCGGGGCCTCGCGTGCACCCGCCTCCAGCTTCGCCAGGGCGCCGGCCAATGCCAGCGGGTTCCCGGTGAGCGTCGCGCCGGTCGCGTCGGCCTTGAACTCCCGCTGCCGGCTGATGGCGAGCTGCAGCAGCATCGCCCCCAGTGGCCCGAGCACCAGCATGGCCAGGGTGGCGAACGGGTTTACGCGCTCCCCGCGCTCACGCCTGCCGCCGAAGACGGCGCCGAACCGGGCGAGATTGACGATCGCGGCCGCCATCGTCGCCGAGATCGTCTGCAGCAGCATGTCGTGGTTCTTGATGTGCCCGATCTCGTGGCCCAGCACCCCGGCGAGTTCCTCACCACCGACGGTGGACAGCAAGCCCTCCGTCACGCACAGCACCGCGTGGGAGGGGTTGCGGCCCGTCGCGAAGGCGTTGGGCTGTCGTTGTGCGGCGATCGCGACGCGGGGCATCGGCAGCCCGGCGCGTTGCCGCAGCCGGTCCACCAGCGCGTACAGCTCGGGAGCGTCGGCCGCCGTCACTTCCCGCGCGCCGTACATCCGCAGCACGAGCGAGCCGGACGTGAAATACAGGCCGACGTTCATCACGGCGGCGATGATCAGGGCCATGATCATGCCCTGCTCCCCGCCCAGCGCCCCCCCGATCGCCCCGAACAGCGCGGCCAGGCCGGCCAGCAATACGAAGACTTTGGTGTTGTTCATGGCGCCTCAGCCAGGCCGGCCGCCGCAAGTCCAGCCGCCTCGAGGAACGGTTCCAGTACCGACGCGAGATTGGGCGTCCCGAGCTCCTCGAGCTCGTAGCGCACCCGCACGCTCGGCTTGTCGAGACGCACGAGCTTCGCCAGATCGACCGGGGTTCCGATGACCACCATGTCGGCCGGGGTCGCGCGGATCGTCTCCGCCAGCTCGCGCACCTGTTCGTCCCCGTAGCCCATCGCCGGCAGGACCGGTCCGGTCGCCGGATAGGCAGCATACGTCTCGCGGATCGACCCCACGGCATAGGGACGCGGGTCCACGATCTGCGCCGCCTCGTAGCGCCGCGCCGCCACCCAGCCCGCGCCGTAGGGCATGCCTCCGTGCGTCACCGTCGGGCCGTCTTCGACCACCAGCACACGCTTGCCCCGCAGGTTCGCGCCGTCCTCGACGGAGATGGGGCTCGCCGCCTCGACCACCGTTGCGCGCGGGTTCAGCTCCCGTACCACGCGGCGCACGGTCGCGATCTCGTCCGCAGTCGCGGTGTCCACCTTGTTGATGACGATCGTGTCCGCCATGCGGACCACCGTTTCTCCCGGGTGGTAGTGCGCCGCGTGATCCGCGCGGTGCGGATCAACGACCGTGACCAGCAGGTCCGGGACGAAGAACGGCATGTCGTTGTTCCCGCCGTCCCACAGCAGGACGTCAGCTTCGCGCTCGGCCTCGCGCAGGATGCGCTCGTAGTCGACGCCGGCGTACACGACCCTCCCGGCCCGGAGCAGTGGCTCGTATTCCTCGCGCTCCTCGATCGTGACGTGATGAGATTCCAAGTCGGCGAACTGCGCGAAGCGCTGGACCGCCTGCCGGGCGAGGTCTCCGTAGGGCATGGGGTGGCGCACCACGACAGTGCGAATGCCTCTGGCCTCGAGCAGGGTGGCCAGGCGGCGCGTCGTCTGGCTCTTGCCCGCGCCCGTCCGAGCGGCGCACACGGCGATGACGGGAACCCGCGCCTTGAGCATGGTGTGACGTGGACCGAGCAGCAGGAAGTCCGCCCCCGCCGCCAGCGCGCGTGAGGCGACGTGCATCACGTGCTCGTGCGACACGTCCGAGTAGGCGAACACCGCGACGTCCACGCGCAGATCGCGGACGAGGCGGTCGAGCTCGTCCTCGGGGAGGATCGGAATCCCGAAGGGGTAGTCCGGCCCGGCGAGCGCGGCCGGGTAGCGCCGGTCGGCGATGTTCGGGATCTGGGCGGCTGTGAAGGCCACGACGTGATAAGCGGGGTTGCCGCGGAAGAACACGTTGAAGTTGTGGAAGTCGCGTCCCGCGGCGCCGAGGATGAGGACGTTCTGGCTCATGATACTCAGCCTAGGACGGTCACGATGAAGCAAACCTGAGGCGCGCCTGAGGGGCCCTGACCCCGGTGACAGCCCTCACACTTGTTTCAGGCCTCGATCACCCCCTGGTGCGATGTTACGGCTATGGCGCATCAGGAGGAGAGCATGGCTACGACGAACACCGGTGGAGCGCAGCTCCTGCGGAAGCTCGAGGCTCTCGAGCGCCGCCTCGACACCCTGGGGGCTCGGGTCAAGAGCCTGGAGCGACACACGACCGAGCTGGACGAGCTGAGACGAGAGATCGGGAATCTGAAGATCGAGGTGGAGGAGTTCCGGGAGGGGGAATCATGACCACGAGAAAGAAGGTCACGACGGCGGTCAAGCAGGCCGCTGCGCGGGCGCGGGCCGCGGGGCGTAACGCCGCGCGCCGGATAGCGGTGAAAACAGACGAGGTGTTGGTCGATGCCGGCAAGGCCGCCGAGCAGCGACAGCGGGGGCGGGCCGTCAGGTCCATCCTGAAGACGGCAACGCGAGCGGCCGCGATCGCCGCGGCGACGGCGACGACCATCATGGCGGCACGAGCCGCCGCCCGGGCCCGGCGTCGGCGCGCAGCGGCAGCGGCCCGCTAGGGCCACGTCCGCTCCGCACGCGGGCGGAAGCATGACGGCGACGGTCACCGCGATCGGGCTGGATGACAAGGTCGCCTTCCTCAAGCGCCGGGAGAGTTACCCCGAATCTCCGGGCGCCGTGGAGGCGCTGGAAACCCACCTCGCGTGGGTGTTCCTGACCGACCGCTTCGCCTACAAGCTCAAGAAGCCGGTGCACTATCCGTACGTCGACTTCCGCACGCTCGCCGCGCGGCGTCGCGACGCCCAGGAAGAAGTGCGGCTCAACCGGCGTTTCGCCGCGGGCGTGTACCTCGGCGTCGTGGCGCTCACGCTCGACCGGGAGGGCCGACTTGCCCTCGAGGCGGAAGGCGTTCCGGTGGAGTGGCTCGTCAAGATGCGCCGTCTGCCACGGGAGCGCATGCTCGATTTCGCCATCGCTTCCCATCGCATGCCCGAAGGTGCACTGGATGGCGTCGTGGGGTTGCTCGCGGCGTTCTACGGCACGGCGCGCAGCGTCGTCCTTCCTCCGGGGGCCTACCGGCGCCGGTTCGAGCAGGAAATCGAAGCGAACGCCCGTGCCACCGCAGAGCCGCGGTACGGCCTGCCCTCCGCCGTGATCGCCGCGACCGCCGCCGCGCAACGCCGCTTCCTGCTGCGACGGGCGGATCTGCTCGAAGCCCGCGCCGCCGCGGGCCGGATCGTCGAGGGGCACGGCGATCTCCGCCCCGAGCACGTGTGCCTCGGGCCGCCTCCGGCGATCATCGATTGCGTGGAGTTCAAGCGGGAATTCCGGCTGCTCGATCCGGCGGACGAGCTGGCCTACCTCGGCCTGGAATGCGAGCGCCTGGGCGCGGAAACGCTCGGCCCGAAGCTGCTCGCCCGCTACGGCGTCCTCACGGGGGACCAGCCACCTGCGGCGCTCGTCGGTTTCTACAAGAGCTTCCGCGCGCTGTTGCGCGCCAAGCTCGCCGCCTGGCACCTGGACGACCGCACCGTCCCCTATCCGTCACAGTGGTTCAACCGGGCGCAAAGCTACCTCGCGCTGGCGGAGCGTTACGCGCGACAGCCGTAGCATCGGACTCAGGACCCCAGCAGGTCGACCAGTGAGCCGTTTTCGTGAATCCGCCGCGCGGCTTCCGCGAACAACGGCCCCACGTCGAGAATGGTGAGCTTCTTCCGGACCGCGGGGTCGGTCAGCCGGAACGGCGGTACGCTGTCGGTCACCAGCAGCTCGTCGAGTGCGGGCTCGGCGAGCCGCGCGTTCGCGTCTCCGGTGAAGAGCCCGTGGGTAGCCGCGGCAATCACGCGCACGGCACCGTGGGCGCGGCAGGCGGCCGCGGCCCGCGCCAGCGTCGTTCCCGTGCTGATCAGGTCGTCCACGAGAATCGCGACCCGCCCGGCGACGTCCCCGACCAGCGCCTCGCCGCTCACGACTCCCTCGCTGCGCGCCTTCTCCATGATGGCGAGCGGCACTTCGCGTCCCAGCGCCCGGGCGAGCGTGTCACGCAGGGCGTCCGCCCGCTTCACGCCCCCGACGTCGGGCGAGACCACGGTCACGGCGGCATCCGCCACACGCGGCGCGAGTGAGTCCACGAACAGGTGCCGGGCCTCGAGATGTTCCGTACCGCAGCGAAACGCGTTCTGGTAGGCGGCGAGATTGTGCACGTCGAGGGTCACGACGCGATCCGTCCCCACCGCCTCGAACAGCGTGGCGACGTAGCGGGTGGTGACGGGGTCCCGGGGTTTGGACTTCCGGTCCTTGCGCGAATAGCAGAGATAGGGCACGAGCGCCGTCACGCGAGCCGCGGCGGCGTCCTTGAGCGCCCCGATGAAGAACAGCAGGCGGCACAGCTTGTCGTTGCCGCTCTCGCCGGTCTCGCCGTAGAGCGACTGCACGACGAACACGTCGCGGCCGCGCACGCTCGCCAGCGGCCGGCACTTGTGCTCGCCGTCCTCGAACAGCCGTTCTTCGTGGGGCGCGAGCGGCACGCCGAGGGCGCGCGAAACCGTGGCCCCGAATTCGCTGCTCGAACCCAGGGCGAAGAGGATCACTGCGCGCGCGTCGCGGCGGGCCGCCCCAGCGCGAGCCCCGCCTCGAACGCGCGCTCGTTCAGCTCGAGCAGCGCGGGCTTGACGCGCTGCCGCAGCGCCCGGCGCAGGCTCTCCTCGGTCACGACATCCGACAGCGCCACCAGCGCCCCGAGCGCCACCACGTTGGCCGCCACTCCGCCATTGGGCCCGAGACCGCGAGCCGTCGCGAGCAATGGGGCCGTGACCGTACCGGGCTCGAGCTGCGCGTCCGGCTGGACCGCGGATTCCTCGACCAGCCGCACACCGCCGGCGGCGAGCGGCCGGGCGTGCTTGCGGTAGGCCTCCTCCGACAGGCACACGATGAGGTCGGGGACGCGCACTTCGGGAAAGACGATGGGCCGGTGCGACAGCACGACCTCGGTCTTGGCCGCGCCGAGGCGCGCCTCGGGACCGTAGCTCTGGGTCGCCACGACGTGCAGTCCGTCGTGCATCCCCGCTTCGGCGATGAGCACACCGGCGAGGATCACGCCCTGACCGCCCGCGCCGGCGAACCGGACCTGGATCGGATCGGGGAGGGAGCGCGTCATGGCACGGCCTCCGCCTTCCCCGCCTTCTGCCGGGCGCACAATGCGGCGTACTGAGCGGTGTACTCCGCCCGTACCTCGCGCCGGAACACGCCGAGCGGCATCCGGCCCGCGAGGCTCTCCTTGGTGATCTCCTCCTGGGGGAGGGTCATATCGCGCTCGTAGTCGAGCATGGCCACGGCGTCGCCGAGCTGGTTCAAGCGGCCGAAGTAGGTCGGACACTGGGTGAGCACTTCCACCACGGCGAAGCCGGGATGCCGGATCGCATCCGCGATGAGCGCCGGCATCTCCTCGAAGTCGAAGGTCGTGGTCCGCGCCACGAAGCTGGCGCCCGCCGCGAGGGCGAGCTGCACGATGTCGAACGGCGGCTCGAGGCTCCCCAGCGGCGTCGTGGCCGACTTGGCGCCCAGGGGCGTCGTCGGCGCGTGCTGGCCGCCGGTCATCCCGTAGATGCCGTTGTTGTACACGATCGCCGTGACGTCGATGTTGCGCCGGCAGGCGTGGATGAAGTGATTGCCCCCGATCGCCGCGGTGTCGCCGTCACCCATGGTCGTGATGACCGTCAGCTCGGGCCGGGTGAGCTTGATCCCGGTGGCGAACGCGAGCGCCCGGCCGTGCGTCGTGTGCATGGCGTT
>DATDED010000044.1:0-2177 GCA_036523455.1 Gemmatimonadales bacterium | reverse complement strand
GAGTTCCCCCAGGTGGGGGGCGGACCAGGGCCGATCGCCTGGACTCCGGTCAGCGTGCAGGGCGGGCACGCCTATCTCCAGATCGCGGCCGGCGAGGGGTTCAGCTGCGGCCTCGACGCCGACAGCCTGGCCTACTGCTGGGGGATGAACTTCGCGTCGCGACTCGGCGTGGACGCGATGTCCTCCTCGGCTGCGCCGGTCGCGGTTCGTGACTCCTTGCGGTTCGCGCGGCTCGCGACGGGCGGGTTGCACGCCTGCGGCCTCGCGTCATCGGGCGAGATCCGGTGCTGGGGCGACAACCGCTCGGGCCAGCTGGGCGCGGCGACGACGCTCGACAGCAGCGCCGCGCCGCAATTGGTGGCGGGCGGGCTGTCCTTCACCGCCGTCGCTGCCGGGTCCCATTCCACCTGCGCGATCGCCACGGATGGGGCCGCGTACTGCTGGGGAGCGAACGACGCGGGACAGCTGGGTGCGCCCTCGAGCGACTCGTGCGACGGCACGCCCTGCAGCCGCACGCCGCTCGCCGTGACAGGCGGCCTCCGGTTCATGCTGATCTCGGTGGGCGACCTGCACGCGTGCGGCCTCTCGGTGGACGGCATCGCGTACTGCTGGGGGAAGAACGACCGCGGACAACTGGGTGACGGCACCTTGGTCGATCGCGCGGTACCGACGCGAGTCCTCGGACAGCGCTAGCGCGCACGGAGTGACGACTGGCTGCGGCGCGACAAGACCGAGCGGCCGCACGAGATCAACTCACCGTCAACTCGATATGCGGCACGGAAGTCCCCCGCGAGCGTGCATGAGCCTCGACGGGATTGCGGCGCGACTCCGCATCCCGGTCGCCTCCGTGGTCGGCATCCTCGCCGACGGAATGACGGCGGAGGTGGTCAGAGACGGTGCGGAGAGAAACGACACACTCGGCATGTGAATGATGACGCAGCGAAGGGCCTTTCACTGCAGGTTCCCGGATGGCCCGCAATTCGCGCGCCCCAGCCGAGGAGCCTATCATATGGGCATGGCCGCACCTGCCTACTGGACCGCGGACATGGTCCGTGCCCTCCCCGAAGACGGCAACCGCTACGAGGTCGTCTACGGGGAGCTGCTCGTGACCCCTGCGCCGCGCCCGTGGCACGAGGTCCTGGTGACGCGGCTGATACGGAGTCTGGGAGGCTACCTCGAGCGCGAACCCGTCGGCATCGTTCTGGGTTCGCGCGCCGATATCTCATGGAGCGAGGACGTGCTGGTCCAGCCGGACGTCTTCGTGGTCGACATCTCCCAGGCCCGCACGCTCGACTGGACGCGGTTTCAACGGTTGCTCCTGGTCGCCGAAGTGCTGAGCCCGTCCTCCGTCCGGAGTGACCGCTTCCTGAAACGGCGGCGCTATCAGGAAGCCGACGTGCCAGTGTACTGGATCGTCGACGGGGACACGCAGGGCGTTGAAATCTGGACGCCGGACCTACGCTTCCCCATCCTCGAGCGCGAGCGACTGGTCTGGCACCCGCCCGGTGCCACGGCGCCGTACACCCTCGACTTGCCGGACCTCTTCCGACCAGTGTAGGAGCACGATGGTAGTCCGATGACGCTCGGGGCTCGGCGCTCCGAGGCATGGCAAGACGGGCGTCACTCCTGCCGGCCGCGCCGGGCGTCGAAGACTGCCCGTGACAGGTCTCGCACGAGCGCATACGCATCGGCGTCCCGCTCGATCCCCGCCGTCAGCACGACGAGCACGTAGGGCGACCCCGACGCCGGATAGACGATCCCCGCATCATGATAGACCACGCCCCCGATCCATCCGGTCTTGTGCGCGACGCGCGTCCCCGGAGGCAGCCCCGCCGGAATACCCTCGGTAAACACCTGGCGGCCCAGGATCTCCAGCATCTCACGGCACGCGGCGGGTGATGCCGCGCGGTACTGTGCCAGCGCCGTGAACAGCGCGCCCAGGTCTCGCGCCGTGGTGGTGTTGTTCATCCCCGCCCGATACGCCTTCCCGTCCTCCACGCCGCGCAGCACGAGGATCGAATCGGCGCCGAGGGCGTGGGCGGTCGCGTTGGCGCGCTTCGCGCCGACGCGGTCGATCAGGAGGTTGGTGGCCAGGTTGGACGACACCGTCTCCATCAGCTCGACGAGCCGGCGGATCGGGAGCTGCCGTCCCACCAGCTCGTACAGCGACGAGTCGG
>DATDED010000043.1:0-10293 GCA_036523455.1 Gemmatimonadales bacterium | reverse complement strand
ACGCCGCTTTGGCCAAAGCGGATCTCGTCATCACCGCCGAGGGCGTGTTCGACAAGACGTCGCTTGTCGGAAAGGCACCCGGGGAAGTCGTGCGGCGGGCGCAGGCGGCCCGGAAGAAGGTGGCGGTCGTGGCGGGGCGAGTCGAAGGGATGATCGGGGTGCACGCCGTGAGCGCGGTCGAGAGCGGCGGCCGGCTGCTTGACGGCCCGGCCCTTGCACAGATGGCCGAGCAGGTCGCGCGTGAGGCTCTCCACTTATAACTTCCGGCTCCCTATGCCACCCGCAACAGCTGATAAGACAATGGAAAAGCTCGTGTCGCTGGCCAAGCGGCGCGGCTTCGTGTTTCAATCTTCCGAGATCTACGGCGGCCTCGGCTCCGTGTGGGACTACGGGCCGTTGGGGGTGGAGCTCAAGAGGAACATCAAGGAACGGTGGTGGCACGCGATGGTCCGCGAGCGCGACGACATCGAGGGGCTCGACGCGGCCATCCTGATGCACCCGAAGGTGTGGGAGGCGTCGGGGCACGTGGCCGGATTCACGGATCCCCTGGTGGACTGCAAGCAGTGCAAGAACCGGTTCCGCGCCGACGACCCGCGCATCAAGGGGACCCCGGGCACGCCGGATGCCCAGTGTCCGGTATGCGGGATGAAAGGCACGCTGACCGCGCCGCGGATGTTCAACCTGATGTTCAAGACGTTCATGGGGCCGGTGGAAGAGGCGGCCGCGGTGATCTACCTGCGTCCGGAGACCGCGCAGGGCATCTACGTCAACTACCTCAACGTGCTGCAATCCTCGCGGCAGAAGGTCCCCTTCGGCATCGCGCAGATCGGCAAGGCGTTCCGCAACGAGATCACGCCCGGGAACTTCATCTTCCGGACGCGGGAGTTCGAGCAGATGGAGATGCAGTTCTTCGTGAAGCCGGGCGCGGACCAGGAGTGGTTCGACTTCTGGAAGGCGCAACGCATGCAGTGGGTGCAGGGCCTCGGCCTGCGGGCCGAGAAGCTCCGCTTCCACCAGCATACGAAGGAAGAGCTCGCCCACTACGCCAAGGACGCCTACGACATCCAGTACGAGTTCCCCTTCGGCTGGCAGGAGTTCGAGGGCATCCACAACCGTACCGACTTCGACCTGTCCCGTCACCAGCAACACTCCGGCAAGAAGCTCGAGTACGTGGACACGGGGACCAACGAGCGGTTCGTACCCTACATCATCGAAACCTCGGCCGGCGCGGACCGCACGGCGCTCGCCGTGCTGGCGGACGCCTATCACGAGGAAGAGGTGGCGGGCGAGAAGCGCGTGGTGATGCGGTTCCATCCGGCGCTGGCGCCGATCAAGGCCGCGGTGTTCCCGCTCGTGAACAAGGACGGGATGCCGGAGCTGGCCCGCCGCATCTACGAGGCCGTGCGCCGTCACGTCAACACGTTCTACGACGACGGTGGGTCGATCGGCCGCCGCTACCGCCGGCAGGACGAGGCCGGCACGCCGTTCGGCATCACGATCGACGGCCAGTCCACCCAGGACCAGACGGTGACCGTGCGCGATCGCGACACGCTGCTGCAGGAGCGGGTGGCGGCGGATCGACTGGTCGATTACCTGCACGCGAAGATCACTGGGTGAGAGGATTGCGGATTGCGGATTGGGTATTGCGGATTGGCAGGGTGGGGGTCGATCACATAATCCGCAATTCGCAATCCGCAATCCGCAATGGGGCGGGGCCGAGCTGTGCGGTTGGATGACTTCCGCGCACTGGTGCGGCGGCTGGAGGCGGACATCCCCGCGGAATTCCAGGGTGGGGTGGTGGAGATCGAGGTCAGCCCCAAGACCGTCCCGCATCCGCTGCGTGGCGACGTCTATACGCTGGGCGAGTGTATCCCGCTCGAGTGGAGCGGCTCCGGCGCCGGCTTGCAGTCCCGCGTCGTGCTCTATCACGGATCGTTCCAGGCGCTCTCCCGCCTCGGCGACTTCGACTGGCGCGAGGAAGCCTGGGAGACGCTGACCCACGAGCTGCGCCATCACCTCGAGTGGCAGGCCGACGTCGCCTCGCTCGAAGCGTACGACTGGGCCGCGGAGCAAAATTTCGCCCGGCACGAGGCAGAGCCGTTCGACCCCGTGTTCTATCGGAACGGCGAGCAGCTGGGGCCCGGGGCCTTCAAGGTAGACGACGACGTATTCATCGAAGCAGCGCAGGGAGCGCGGGGCAGGGAGCAGATCGAGGTGTCGTGGCACGGACGCAGGTATCGTGTCGGGCCGCCGCCCGCGGCCGGCCGGCGCACCTGGCTGTTCGTCACGCTCGAAGGGCTCGACGAGCCGCCGCCGGGGGACGCGGTGCTGGTCTTTCCCGGTCGGTCCTCGATGCTCGATCTCTTCGGACGCGCGCCGCGCCCCGAGTCGAGCGTGGCGACGGTGAAACACGTGGGGGAGGCGGATGACGTCGAATAACGAGCGTTCGCGACGCGGAATTCTCCTCTTGCTGTTCGTCGGCGTCCTGATGGGGGCGCTGGACATCGCCGTCGTCGGGCCGGCGCTGCCGGCGATCCGGGAGAGCTTCGGCATCGACGAGCGCGCGGCGGCGTGGCTGTTCACGATCTACGTGCTCACCAATCTGGTCGGCACGCCGCTCATGGCGAAGCTGTCGGACCGCTTCGGCCGCCGGGCGCTGTACCTGACCGACACGGCGCTGTTCGGCGTCGGGTCGCTGATCGTCGCGCTGGCCCCGAACTACGGTGTGCTGCTCGCCGGCCGGGCGATCCAGGGATTCGGCGCAGGCGGCATCTTCCCCGTCGCTGCAGCGGTGATCGGCGACACCTTCCCGCCCGAACGTCGCGGCGGGGCGTTGGGACTGATCGGTGCCGTCTTCGGGATCGCGTTCCTCGTCGGACCAATGCTCGGCGGCCTGCTGTTGCCGGTCGGGTGGCAGTGGCTGTTCGTGGTGAACCTGCCCATCGCGGCCGGGGTGATCCTGGGCAGCCTGCGGCTGCTTCCCGGCGGCCGCCCATCCGTGGAGGCGCGGTTCGACTGGGTCGGAATGGCGGTGCTGGGCGCGGCGCTCACCGCGCTCGCATACGGCGTGTCGACCATCGACGCCGAGCATTTCGCGACCTCGGTCCTGTCGGCCAGGGTCTGGCCGTTTCTGCTGATCGCCGCGGCGCTGGTGCCCGTGTTCGTCCTCGCCGAGCGTCGCGCGGCCGACCCCGTGCTGCGGCTCTCCCTGTTTCGCTCGTCTCAGGTGGGGATCACCGCGGGTCTGGCCATCGGAGCGGGGCTCGGGGAAGCGGCATCCGTGTTCGTTCCAGCATTCCTCGTGTCGGCGTTCGGCGTGCGCACGTCGACGGCGAGCTTCATGCTGCTGCCGGTCGTCGTGGCGCTCGCCATCGGTGCGCCGGTGTGGGGGCGGCTGCTGGACCGGGTGGGGTCCCGCGTCGTCGTCGTGTTGAGCACGGCCCTGATCGCGTCGGGTATGATGGTATTCGCTACCCTGTCGACCGCGCTCGCGGGCTACTACGTCGGCGCGGTGCTCGGCGGGCTCGGGCTGGCGGGACTGCTCGGCTCGTCGCTGCGCTACCTGATGCTCAATTCGACCCCCGCCGCCGACCGGGCCTCGGCGCAGGCCGCGCTCACCATCTTCATGAGCGTGGGCCAGCTGCTGGGTGGGGCGGCAGTGGGGGCGATCGTCGCTTCAGCCGGCGGTGGTGTCCCGGGATTCGATCGCGCCTTTGCAGCCATCGGCATCGTGGCGCTCGCGCTGACGCTCGTGGCGCTCGGGTTGAAGGGGCGGAGAGAGGAGCTGGCCGCGGCCGCTCCGCGTTGACGGGGACCGGGGGTGCGGATACGTTCGGGTCGCCGCCGTCATTCGCACCAGCCCGTACCGGAGCTATCGGCCCATGTCCGCTCGTCCCCTGTTTGTCCCAGCCCGCCGTGTGGCGGGCGCACTCCTCACCACCCTGGCACTCGCGCTGTCGCCTGCGCTGGCGCCGGCCGCCGGGCAGAGCCCCGACTCCGGCCTGCCGCCGCTGCGGGTGGTGGAGCCGCGCTGGATCGACAAATCCGCCAACGCCTGCACCGACTTCTTTCAATACGCCAACGGCGCCTGGCTGGCCCACGACACGATCCCCGCGGCATACTCCTCCTCGGGCGTGACGCGCGATATGAGCGACCGCAACGAGCTGGTGGTGCGCGCGGTGCTGGAGGACGCGGCGGCGCACCGCGCCGCGTTTCCGCCCGACAGCACGCCCCGGAAGCTCGGCACGTTCTACGCGAGCTGCATGGATTCCACCTCGGCGGAAGCCGCAGGCGTGAACCCGATCCGGCCGTGGCTCGCCGGAGTGGATTCGATCACCACCCGTGCGCGCCTCCTGCCGCAGATCGCCGCCCAGCAGGTCCGTGGCGTCAACGCCGTATTCCGCTACTACTCGCTGGCCGACCCGCACGACGCGGCGCACTACGAGGTCTGGCTGCTGCAGGGCGGTCTCGGCCTCCCGGATCGCGACTACTACACGAACACCGGCGCGGCGGCCGACTCCCTGCGGGAGGCATACGTGGCGCACGTGACCCGGCTGTTCACACTCGCCGGACGCGATCCCACGTCGTCCGCCCGCGATGCCGCACAGGTGCTGGCGCTCGAAACCGCGCTCGCCCGCGCGGCGCTGACTCGCGTGCAGCGCCGCGATCCCGCGGCGACCGACCACCCGACCACGATCGCCGAGCTGCGCCGCGTCGCCCCGACGATCGAATGGCCGGCCTACTTCCAGGCGATCGGACTGCGCGCACCGGTATCGCGGCTCAACCTGGCCGAGCCGGCATTCGTGCGGCGAGTCGACTCCCTGATCGGCGCGGCTCCGCTGGAGCAGTGGCGCGCCTACCTGCGCTACCACGCGCTCGAGACCGCTGCTCCCTGGCTCAGCTCGGCGTTCGTGCAGGAGAACTTCGCGTTCCGCTCGCGGTTCAGCGGAGCCAAGGCGCTGCTCCCGCGCTGGAAGCGCTGCCTGCGCGAGACCGACGGCGACCTCGGAGAAGCCCTCGGCCAGGCGTACGTCGCCAAGACGTTCCCGCCGCAGGCGCGGGCCCGCGCCAAGGCGGTGATCGACGACATCCGCGCCGCATTCGGCGAACGGCTGCGGCGTCTCGGCTGGATGTCGGACTCGACCCGTGCCCAGGCGCTCGACAAGCTCGCCCGCATGGGCGAGAAAGTGGGCTATCCCGACCGCTGGCGCGATTACTCGCGGCTCGAGGTCGCCGAAGGACCGTTCGTCCTGAACATGGCCCGCGCCAACGCCTTCGAATGGCAGCGCACCGTGAATCGACCGGGCATGCCGGTGGACACGACCGAATGGGACATCACCGTCCCCACCGTGAACGCTTACTACGATCCGACCAAGAACGAAATGGTGTTCCCCGCGGGTGCCCTCGTGCCGCAGACTTTCGATCCGGAGGCCGACGACGGGGCGAACTACGGCTCCCTGGGCGGCAGCTGGGCGGGGCACGAGCTGACGCACGGCTTCGATGACGAAGGGCGGCACTACGACGCGACAGGCAACCTGCGCGATTGGTGGATTCCTGCGGATTCCGTCCATTTCACCCAGGGAGCGGACATGGTCGCCCGCCAGTTCGACGGCTACCTGCAGGTGGACACGTTCCACGTGAACGGCAGGCTCACGCTGGGCGAGAACATCGCCGACTACGGCGGCGTGTTGACCGGGTACGATGCGCTCCAGCGCGCGCTGCAGCGCGACGGCCGGCCGGGCCCGATCGACGGCTACACCCCCGAGCAGCGGTTCTTCCTGGGCTACGCCCAGAGCTGGCGGGTCCACGATCGCGACGAGCAGTTGCGCACGCGCGTCACCGTGGATCCGCACGCGCCGGAGCGCTGGCGGGTCAACGGCCCGCTGTCCAACGTGGCCGCGTTCGCGCAGGCGTTCGGCTGCAAGGCGGGCGACCCGATGGTGCGGCCGCCCGAGCAGGTGCCCCAGATCTGGTGACCGAAGGGAAGCGCCGCGTCCATCTGCTCACCCGCGATCTGATGTTTCGCGGGAAGCTCGGGGGCGTGGTGAGCGCCGCGGGCGGTGAGGTGACGCGCGACCCCGCCGAGTGCGAGCTGGCCGTGGTCGAGCTCGAGGCGCGGGGTTGGGAAGACGCCATCCGCGATGCCAGCGGCCGCGGCGTTCGCGTGCTGGCGTTCGGCTCGCACGTGAACGCCGGACTGCTGCGGCGCGCCCGGGAGCTCGGGGCCGAGGCCGTGCCCAACTCGCAGGTGGAAGGCAGGCTGGCGGAGCTGCTCCAAGCCTCCTAGATGCCGAGTTGGCAACGTGTTATGATCATGTTCGCAGTTCCGGCTGTCGGTTTTGCCGAGTCACCCATTCCGGAGCAATTCCTTGGATTTCAAGTGCGCCCTGCGGGCTACGGCGCCCTGCCTCGCTTGGACGGTGCCGGCCGTGGCTCAGGCCCCGGTGCCGCCCGCTACCTCCACGTATGGCTACCGCCTGTACGTGGTCAGCGAGTCGGGGGACATCGTCACCCAGCTCGGCTGGGACGGCACGATCCTCAGGACCATCAAGACCGTCCCGGTGGGGGTCATGCCGGCTGACATCGACGGCCCCCACAACGTCACCGTGTCTCCCGACGGCCGCTTCTACTATGTGACCGTCGCGCACGGGACGCCGTACGGCTCGCTCTGGAAGATGGCGGTGGACGGCGACACCCTGCTGGGGCGGGCGCCGGTCGAGCTGTTTCCCACCACGATCTCGGTGACGCCCGACGGCGAGCTGGCGTTCGTGGCGAACTCGGATTTCTACGGCGATCATCCGCGCACCAACCCCGTCTCGGTGATCTACACGCCCCGGATGACGCTGCTCACCAACATCGCCGCCTGCGACATGCCGCACGGGGTCAAGGTGAATCATGCCGGCACGTTCGTGTACGTCAGCTGCATGAACTCCGACGAGGTGCTGGAGATCGACCTGCAGTCGCTCGCGATCACCCGGCGTCACCGGACGGGAAGCGCCGCCGGGATGGCCGGGCGGGCCATGGGCGGGATGACGGCGGGCGCCGCCGACTGCATGCCGACGTTCGTGTCGCTCTCGCGGGACGACACCAGGCTCTACGTCGCCTGCAATCACGCCAACACGCTGCAGGTGATCGACGCCGCGACGTTCGCCCTCGTGAAGGAGATCCCGACCGGCACCGGGGCCTACAACGTGGAGCCGTCGCCCGACGGCCGGTGGGTGATCGTCACGAACAAGAAGGCGCAGAGCGTATCCGTGATATCCGCGGATTCGCTCGTCGAGGTCGCGCGTGTCGCCACGACGAAGAAGATCCCGCACGGGATCGTCTATTCTCCCGACGGCCGTTACGCATTCGTCAGTCAGGAGAGCATCGGCGTCGATCCCGGAGCGGTGGACGTGATCGACCTCACGACGCGCACCCGGGTCGCCACGGCTCCGGTGCCGCTCCAGCCCACGGGTATCACGCTCAGGGTGCTGCCATGATCCATACGGCCACGGTCACGCTCGCCCCGTCGGAGGTGCTGGCGCGCGCCAAACGGTACTTCGCCGAACGCGTGCCGAATCAGGCGGCGTTCGTGGAGAAGGAAGGCCCGCAGTTCGTCGTGCTGCGGGGGCAGGGGGGAGAAGAAGTCGTGATCAGCGCGATACCGGAAGGGACGGGGGACGAGGGACGGGGGACGGGTGCGACGAGTCGGGTGCGGGCGTCGACGCTGTTCTTCGACCAGGCGCTGGACCGGTTCTTCTCGACCCTGCCGGTCACCTCCGGCGTGGAGGTCGCGTGAGCGCGAGCGCCGCGGCGGGGATCGCGGAGCGCTTCGCCGTCCGGGTGATGGTGACCGACGCCTGGGACACGGTATTTCTGGCTGCGGGTCCGGAGACGACGGTGGCGGAGCTCAAGCGACAGGCGTTGACGCGGGCGCTGAAGCAGGCGGCTCCGCCGCTCGGGGAGTACATGGTGAAGTTCCGCGGCGCGGCGGTGCTCGACGAATCCACCCTGGGAGCGCTGGGTGCGGGCGCCAACGCCCCGTTCATCGTGCTCCCGGCGCGGCGGCGGGCGGTGCGGTGACCACGCCGGGCCGGCCCCTGGCCACGTTCGCCGTCGGATTCCTGCTGCTCGACGCCGTGCTGCTGGCGTGGGCCGGCCTGGAGCTGCGACGGTCGGGCCTCGTGGCCGGCGCCATCGCCTGCGCCCTCGCGGCCGGCGCGGTGGTGGTCCTGTGGCGGCGCTACCGCCGGACCCTGGCGGACCTGGATGCCGGGCGAGCGGAAATGAAGACCGAGGCCGAAGAGATCCGGCGTCTGCTGCGCGAAAAGCACCTGCAGAACTGAGCCCTGCCCACCACCGTTACCTATCACCCAGCGACGCGGCTGCATCCGGGACGAGCGGGACATCCCGAGCGGCCCGAGCGCATCGAGGCGGTGCTGGAGGCGCTGCGCGCCCCGGCCCTGGCCCCGGCGGTCTCCTCGGTCGAAGCCATGCCCGCCGAGCTGAGCGCACTCGAGCCGGTGCATCCGCGGCGCTACCTCAACGCCCTCGAGGCGCTGGCGGCGGCGGGCGGCGGGCCGATCGACCCCGACACCTACATGGGACCGCGCAGCTGGGAGGCCGTGACCGCCTCCGCCGGCGTCGCGCTCCGCGCCGTGACCGAAGCGATGCGGCCGGGCGGCGGCGGTACGGCGTTCGCCGCGACCCGCCCACCCGGACACCACGCGCTGGCCTCGCGCGCCATGGGATTCTGCTTCGTCAACAACGTGGTCGTGGCGGCGCGGCATGCCCAGGCGCTCGGCGCGGACCGGGTGCTGATCGTGGACTGGGACGTGCACCACGGCAACGGCACCCAGGCGTTGGTGGAGCAGGACGCCTCGATCCGCTTCGTCTCGATGCACCAGTATCCCTGGTATCCGGGGACGGGCGCCGCGGACGAGCGGGGGGTGGGGAACGTGTTCAACGTCCCCCGGCCGCCGGGGCTGCCGCGCGCGACGTACGTGCACGACTTGCTCCAGGCCGTGGATGCGGCCCTGGCCGGCTGGACGCCCGACGTGCTGCTCATCTCGGCAGGGTTCGACTCGCTCGGGGGTGATCCGCTGGGCGGCTTCACGCTGACCCCCGAGGACATCGCGACCTGGACGGCGGCGCTGCGCACCCGGCTCGACGGCCGGCCCGTGGCGGCGATGCTGGAAGGGGGATACCGGCTGGATCTGCTGGCCGCGGGCGTGACTGCTTTAGTGCGCGCGCTTGCCTGACGTGGGGCCCGCCCCCGATACTTGAGTCGTGACCCTTTCCCCGGCCGCTCCCGCCGCCGCCGCGCCCAAGCACTGGCCGGCCAGTCTGTACCGCCGACCCGACGGCACCCTGGAGCAGGACGTCTCCCCCGTCCGGATCCGGGAGATTCTCGAGCAGGACGAGGGCGAGCTGTGGGTGGACATCGACAGCACCGACGTGCACCAGCACACGCTGCTCGAGAAGATCTTCGGGTTTCATCCGCTGGCGATCGAAGACACCATGTCACCGGGTTCCCGCGTGAAGCTCGAGGAGTACGATCGCTACATCTTCGTCGTGATGTCGGGCATCCGCTTCGACCGCGCGACGCCCGATCCGTTTGATCTCGAAACCTTCAAGCTCTACTTCTTCCTGGGCAAGAATTTCCTGGTCACGGTGCATGCCGTGGAGAGCGCGAGCTGCGATACCACGCGCGACCGCCTGATGCGCAACCCGGATTTGCTGGGGCGCGGCGCCGAGATGACGATGCACTCGATCATCGATCAGTCGGTGGACGCCTACTTCCCGATCGTGGAAACGCTCAACGACCAGGTGGATCAGCTGGAGGAGCGGCTGTTCGAGTCTTTCGACGAAAAGCTGATCCACGAGATCTTCAAGGCCAAGCGCTCCGCCTTCGGCCTGCGGCGGCACATCGGGCCGCTGCGGGAGGTGTTGAACGTCCTCACCAACCGGCCGTCGATCTACATCCGCGCCGAGACCCAGCTGTACTACCGGGACGTGTACGACCACACCATCCGCATCATGGAGTCGGTGGACACGACGCGCGATCTCCTCGCCGGTGTACTCGAGACCTACCTGTCGCAGACGTCGAATCGCATGAACCGCGTGATGAAGCAGCTGTCGATCGTCTCGACCATCGCGCTGCCGCTGATCGTGGTCGGGGGCATCTATGGCATGAACTTCAGCCAGATGCCGTTCACCCATCATCCGCTTGGTTTCTACCTGGCGCTCGGCTCGATGGCCGCGATCTCCGCCGTGATGCTCTGGTGGCTGCACCGAAACAAATGGCTCTGA
>DATDED010000042.1:0-7193 GCA_036523455.1 Gemmatimonadales bacterium | reverse complement strand
CGAACGCCGCGCGCGCTTCGGTCCAGCGCAGTCGGTATTCGAGGACTTCACCGAGCGAGCTGTACGCTTCGCCGAGCTGCGGGTTCAGCGCCAAGGCACGCCGCGCAGCCTGCTCGGCTAGGGACAGAATCGAGTCCGGGTCAATTCCCGGCACGTTGTACTCGGCGGGGAGAAAGAGCACGTAGGCATCGGCCAGGCCGGACCAGGCCTGCGCGAAGCTCGAGTCGGCACGGATCGCCCGCTCGAAGTGCGCGGCCGCCTGCACGAGATCCGGCGCCGTGCGGTTGTTCCAATGGAACCGACCTAACAGGTAGGCGTCGTACGCCGCCGGATTGCGAGTCGGCACCGTGGCCAGGGCCCGGCGCTCCGCCGGGAGCAGGCGCCCCGTGACGGCAGTGGCGACCGCGCTGGCGAGCTCTTCCTGCAGTGACAGGACATCGGTGTCGGCGCGGTCGAAGCGCTCGCTCCAGACCACGTCACCCGTGGAGGTATGCACCATCTCCGCCGTCACCCGAAGGCGATTGCCCGCGCGCCGCACCGAACCGGTGACGATGCGCGCCACCGCCAGCTGGCGTCCGATTTGCGCTGCGTTTTCCATGCTGTCCGAGCGGTAACGCCGCACCTGGTAGCGCGACTTGACCTGCAGCCGCCCGACTTCGCTCAGCCGGCTGATGATTTCCTCGGTCAGGCCGTCAGCGAGATACGCGTCCGCGGTGTCGCGTGACGAGTTTTCGAAGTACAGCACCGCGAGGCTGGTGGGCGGGATCGCGGGGCGCGGGGCAGCGCGACTGCACGGCGGCGGCGAGCCGTCGGGACATTGGGCGAATAGGGGCCGTAGCGGCGTAGCGATGCCCAGCATCAGCAGCCCCAGGGTTGCAAAGCGCGGCGTGTTGTCAGTCATCATTTCGTTGCGAGCCGCGCCAGCATCGCCGCGGCTCGCGGGTCCTTCCGCAGCCGGTCGTAACGCGGGGCCCGCGGGAACTGCACGAGCCAGACGTCATGCCGGCCGATCGCCTCGCCGAGGAGCGCCACCGCCGCCTCGTGGTCGCCCAGCTCCTCGAGTGCCGCGGCGGTGGCTCCCGTGGGCGGTATCCGGCCACCCGATTGCGCCCGCATTGCGTCGAGCAGGGCGCGCGCCTCCCTGGCCCGGCCCGCTCGGGCATAGGCGTAGGCGAGCATGCCGTGGGCCTCTTCCGGGCGGCCCGCGGGGAGCGTCGCGATATGGCGCTCAAGCAGGGCCACGGCCTGCGTGACTTGCCCCGTGGCCAACAGGACGTTCTCCCGCTGTTGCCATGCCAGCATGAATGTCGAATCGAGCGCCATAGTGGCGCTGGCCTCAGAATCCGCTGCTGGGAAGCGACGCTCCGACAAATAGACCTGGGCCTCCCACTGCCTAGCGATCAGCGAGGCCGGCTCGAGTCGGCGCGCCCGCGCAATCCGCTCGTGCGCGAGGCGAAAGTCGCCCAACCGGTTCGCGAGGAGTCCGTACCAGCCCCAAGCGGTGGCCACCGTGGAGTCGAGCGACACGGCGCGGCGGAAGCTCTCCTCGGCCCGGCTCAGCTCGCCCAGCAAGGAGTATCCGTAGCCCAGGGCAGTGTACGATTCGGCGATGGTCGAATCCATCGCGATGGCGCGCTCGGCCGCGGCGACGGCTCGGGTCACGATCGGCGTGGTGCTGTCCTGCACGTACGCGGGGAGCACCGCCAGGGCCATCGCCAACGAGGCTTCTGCGCGGGCGTACGCCGGATCCCGCGCCGCGGCGCGCTCGAACAGGGCAATCGCCTGGTTCAATGTCCGGGCCGTTCGCCGGTTGAAGAGCACCTGCCCCTGCAGGAACAGGGCGTGGGCCTCAGGATCATTGGTTTCCGCTCTCGTCGCCGCGGCGGACGGCGGGCGGCCCAACGACCCGAGCAGGGTGTCCGCGACCGTGCGGGCGATCTCGTCCTGCACCGCGAACACATTCGCCAGCGGCCGATCGTACTTCTCGGTCCAGCGAACCGCCCCGTCCGCCGCAGAGACCAGCGAGACATTGATCCGCACCTGGCCGGCGGCGCGTTGGACGGTGCCCGTGAGCAGCGAACTGACGCCGAGCTCGCGGGCAATGGCGCGCTCGTCGAGTCCCTTGGCCTGCAGCGCACCGGCGCTCACCCGCCCGATCACGCGCACGCCGGCCTTGGCCAGCGCCCGGGTGATTTCCTCCGAGAGCCCGATGCCGAAGTAGTCGTCGGCCTGATCGCCGCTCAGGTTGGCGAGCGGCAGGACCGCGATGGACTTGGCGTCCGCATCGTGAACGGCGGACTTCCGGCTGGTCGCCAACCACGCCAGACCAGCCATGACGACCAGAACGGCGGCCGCCGCGCCGATCAGGACGCCACGGTTTCGACGTGCGGGACTTGTGACAAGCGCGCGGGCGAATGCACCACAGGTTGGGAACCGGTCGGCCGGTGGCTTGGCCAGCGCCCGTCCGATAGCGAGATCCATCGCCGCCGGCACGCCGGGCCGGGTCGCGCGCAGGCTCCGGGGTTTCTCCGTCATCAGGCGCGCGATAATGACCTGGGCGGTCGGTCCGGTGTGAGGTGGCTCCCCACTGAGCATCTCGTAGGTCACCGCGGCCAACGCGTACTGGTCGGATCGCGCATCGAGATCGCGTTCTCCGGCCGCCTGCTCCGGGCTCATGTAGTGCGGGGTGCCGAGCGAGAGCCCGGTCTCGGTCACGCGGGACCCTCCGGCTTGGGCCACGGCCAACGCGATGCCGAAGTCGGCGATCACCGGCTGACCGGCCGGCAGCAGGATGTTCTCCGGCTTCAAGTCGCGATGGATGACACCCTGGGCATGGGCGTAGTCGAGCGCGTTGGCGAGGAGGGCAACCAGGCGAGCCGTCTCGTCTACGGGCAGCTGGCGCTCGCGGTCGAGTCGCGCGCGCAACGTCTCGCCCTCCACATAGGGCATGACGTAGTACAGAAAGCCATCCGCTTCCCCGGAGTCGAACAGCGGGAGCAGGTTGGGATGCTGCAGATTGGCGGTGACTTTGATCTCGGCCAGGAACCGATCGGCGCCGAGCACGGCGGCGAGCTCAGGCTTGAGAACTTTCACCGCGACCTTACGGTCGTGCTTCAGGTCCTGGGCGAGGTAGACCGTGGCCATGCCGCCCTGCCCCAGCTCCCGCTCGAGGCGGTAGCGGTCGGCAAGAGCGGCCGTAAGCCGCGCCGGATCGGTCATCGGCGCATTCTCGCCTGGAGCTCGGCGAACCAGTGCTCGGCGTACACGATGCTCGCCGCCCTGCCGGATTGCCGGATCATCACGAAGCGTCCGTCCGGTGCGACATCGTACTGCGGGCGATTTCGCGCCGCCCGGAAAGCCGCCAGGGAGAAGAGCGGATGGGGATCGCCGGGCAGAAAGGTGGGACCCGGAGGCACGGCCACGGACATGAGCTCGCCGCCGCTCTTGAAGAAGAGCTCCCGTCCATTGCGGGACCAGCGGGGCTCGGTGCCGCCGCCACGCGAGACCAGCCGCTTCGACCCCATGTCGGGAAATGAAGCGACGTAGACCTCATGCTGCACGCCGGATTCATTCGAGGACCAGGCGAGCCACCGGCTGTCCGGCGAGAGGGCGATCTGATACGTCTGACTCGGATCGGTGAGGAGGGGGATCAGCGCCGTGTCGCCCCCGAGCCGCCGGGCATAGACATTGGCATCCCCTTCTTTCTCATCCGACCGGAAGACCAGCCACCGCCCGTCCCGCGACACCTCCGTCTCCCAGATGCCATAGCGATGTCGCAGGACCTCCTGCGCCTTTCCGCTGCCGTCCGCCTGCACCCGAAACACGGACTCGGCGTCGGCGCTGTCGGCGCTCCGGATCGAAATGAAGGTGAGTGACTTGCCGTCCGGCATCCACGAGGCGCGCCAGTTCGCCACGCCATCGGCGATGACCTTCTGCCGGGTGCCGTTCGCGCGCCGGATCCACAAATCCGTGGTCTTCCCCCGCAGGCTGACCGCCAACGCCGTCCCGTCGGGTGACAGCGCGGGGTACTCGAACGCACCGCGCCACGACGTATCGACCGGCGTCACGCGCCCATCGCGCGTCACCCACACCAGGTCCGAGGGCTCGCGGGTGGCCGGATCGATCGAGTAGACCACCACGCCGGAGGGCGACACGGCAAACCGGGTCGGCTCGACCCCGTCGATCACCGGGATCGCCCCCGACCGCGTGACGAGACGCGATAGATCGAAGGCCTGGGCGTAGAGTCCGCCGTCACGGCTGGTATAGAGCAGGTGACCGGTCGGCGCGTACCAGCCGCCGGCGGCCTGCGGGACCAGCAGGTGGGCGCTGTCCTGGGCGAAATCGTAGACGTGCAGGTCGGATTGGACCGCGCAGTTCCCGTTGCAATTCGTGAAGAGGAACCCGCGCGAACCGGGCAGCGGCGAAAGCGTCGCCATGGTCGCATTACCCGGCCTGGTGAAGACCTTCGCACTCCCAGTGCCACCGTCGGCCGAGATCCTCGTAAACCCGCTACGGTCGATATAGACGATGGTCTGGTCGTCGAGCCACGCGCCGGCCTTGTAGTCGCCCGTGGCGTTCTGGGCGAGGGTGATCGAGCCGCCACCGCTCACCGGCTGCTTGCGGAGCTTCCCGTCGAGCGTGATGTACCCGATCCACTTGCCGTCGGGAGAGAAGAACGGGGAGACCCCGCCTTCCGTGCCGGCGATCGGCGTGGCGTCGGGGGCGTCCCGGAGCTTCCGCATCAACCGGACGCCGCCGGCGGAGGAGTCGGAATAGACGATGCTCGACCCGTCGGGCGCGATCGCCGCCTGCGAGGCCACGAACGGCGCGCCCGGTTCGAGGGGCTGGGGGAGCTGGTAACGCCAGAGGAGCACCGACTGGCGGCTCGTGCCGGTTTCCGTGGCGCCGCGCCGCCACACGAGCAGCGCGGCAGCGATCAACAGGAGGTTGGCGGCGAGGGCCAGGCCGAGCCAGCGCCGCGGCACCATCGCCCGGACACCTCGCCTCACCGGGGCGGCGGCCGGGACGCCCGGAGCCACGAAGCTCGCGTCGCCCAACGCTTGGGCGAACTGGGCGGCGCTCGCGAAGCGGTCCGCCGGGAGTTTTTCGAGAGCGGTGAGGACCGCCGACTCCACGTGCGGTGGGATGGTCCGGCGTTGGGCCGTGATGGACCGTGGCGTCTCGGTGAGCACCCGCGCCACGATCGCCTGCGCGGTGGAACCGGTGAAGGGCGGATCCCCGGTCAGCATTTCATAAAGCACGCACCCCAGCGCGTACACGTCGGAGCGCGCCGTGATCTCCCGCTCTCCCATCGCCTGCTCGGGACTCATGTAGGTCGGCGTGCCGAGCGACATGCCCGTCTCGGTCATCCGGCTGCCGCCGGCCTTGCTCGCTGCGAGCGCGATGCCGAAGTCGGCCACGAGCGCGCGTCCGTCGTGCAGCAGGATGTTCTCCGGCTTGATGTCGCGGTGGATGACGTTGTGGCGGTGGGCGTAGTCCAACGCGCCCGCGACCTCCGTGGCGATGCGCACGGCGTCGTTGATCGGGAGCTGCTTCTCGCGATTGAGCCGGTCGCGGAGGGATTCGCCCTCGATGAAGGGCATGACGTAGAAGAGGAGACTGTCGGCCGCCCCGGAATCGAACAGTGGGAGGATGTGTGGGTGTTGGAGATGCGCCGTCGTCTTGATCTCGGAGAGGAACCGATCGGCGCCGATCACGGCGGCCAATTCAGGTCGCAGGACCTTGACCGCGACCTGACGGTCGTGACGTAGGTCCTGGGCGAGGTAGACCGTGGCCATGCCGCCCGCGCCCAGCTCGCGCTCGATGCGGTAGCGGTCGGCAAGGGCGGCATTGAGACGGAGTCCGGGATCACTCATTTCCGCGCCATACCCCTGAGTTCTTCGAACCAGTTGACGACCAGCACCAATTCGGTCTCACCCTCCGACGCGCGGATCATCAGGAACCGGCGATCATCGGGACCGACGTCATAGGACCGGTGGAAGTAGTCTGAGGCCATCCCGGTCGCCGGGAACAAGACTCGCGGCGGCCGGGCCTGGAAGGCCGCACCGAGGGTCACGTCCGCGACCATCATCTCCGCGCGTGGGCCCCGGAAGAACAGCTCCCGGCCATTGTGTGCCCATCGCGGCTCGGCGCCGCCGATCACGGACACCTGCGTCCGCCCGGCGCCGGGGTCGTCATAACGACGGACATAGACCTCGTTCCGCCCCGATTCATTGGAGACGTAGGCAAACCAGCGCCCGTCGGGGGAAACATCCGCACCGAGCTCGTCGAAGCTCTCCGTCAAGATCGGGCGCGACGCCCCAGTCGCCGGGATCGGAGTCGCATACAGGTCGCGGCTCCCAGTGCCGGCGCCCCCAACACGGTAGAGGACAGAGCGGCCGTCGGGCGCCCACGCCACCTCGTCGATGTTCCGCGATTCCGCCACGAGCAACTCAGCGGCGGCGCTCCCGTCGCTCCGCTGCACCCAGATGGAGGAACGCGACTGCCCGGGCCGCCGGATAAACGCGACCCGGCGACCATCCGGAGACCAGACCGGGCGCTCTGCCGAACCGCTCCCACGGGTGATGGCGGTGAGCGGGCCACGAGGTAGCTGTTTGACCCAGATGTGCTGACCCTGTGTCGTGCTCACGGCGATGACCAGCCGGTTGCCATCCGGGGAGAGCGCCGGATCCTTGAAAGCCCCGGTCCATGTGGAATCCACCGGTGTGACGCGTCCCTCGCGGTCCACCCAAACGACCTGCCCCCGACTCTGTCCGGGCATGTACAGGAGGGTACCCGAGCTCGATGCGGCAAACTGCCCCGCCCCGCCCGAAGGGTCGACTTGCACTCCCTCGGCGACAGCGACCGACGGACCTGTCAGCGCGCGCTTGCCGACATCGAACGGAACGACCTGGAGCAGACCAGCGGCGTTGACGTAGAGGATGTGACCCGTCGGCAGATACCGGGCAACCACACCCTCGAGCAGCGGCGTCGCGGTCCCGGTGGCGAAATCGACCAGCGTGATGGTCGCATCCTGAAAAGAAGTGGCCCAGGCCTGCACCAGCGCCGCCCGGCCTCCAGGGAGTACTTGTGGGAAGTCATGCTCGGTTATCCCGGCGGCGGTGTCGGGCTCGCTGACCGGGACCGCCTTCCCGCCTGCCGCCGATACGCGCGCCAGACCATGCGTGGGAGCG
>DATDED010000041.1:0-2748 GCA_036523455.1 Gemmatimonadales bacterium | reverse complement strand
ACGAAGAAGTGCAGCCGGTCGCGCACGATCGGGCCGCCGACCGAGAAGCCGTAATAGCCGAGCGAGAAGTCGTTCGCCTTGGTGCCGGCGGAGTCCTTGCCGACCAGCGCGTCGCCCTGCATCGAGTAGAAGGCCGAGCCGTGGAACTCGTTGGTGCCGGACTTCGTGACGGCGTTGATCAGGCCGCCGGTGAAGCCGCCCTGGCGCACGTCGAACGGCGCGATCAGGATCTGGAATTCCCGCACCGATTCGAGCGACAGCGGCCGCGCGTTCACGCTGCCCCCCGGCAGGCCGTTGGTCGAGCCGAGGTTGAACAGGTCGTTGTTCGAGCCGCCGTCGACTTGCACGTTGTTGTAGCGGTCGTTCTGGCCGGCGACGGAGTTGCCACCGCCACCGGTGCGCGCCACTTGGGGAGCGGTACTCACGAAATCGGTGAACGAGCGGTTCAGCGTCGGGAGGCGGTGCACCGTGGAATCGGACAGGAACGTCTGCGCCCCCGTCCGCGCCGTGGACCGGAGCTGATCGGACTCGGCGCTCACGTTCACCCCCGCCACTTCGACCGCCGCGCGCTTCAAGCTCAGGTCCACGACGAGGCGCTGACCCAGACTCAAGTAGAAGGTCGCGGAGGTCATCGGCTCGAAGCCCATCGCCCGGACGGCGATCGTATAGGGACCGCCCACGCTGACGTTTTCGAAGTTGTAGACCCCATCCTGCCGGGCGCGGACGGCATGGCGCTCGCCGGTGGATCCGCTGACGAGCGTGAGCTCCGCCAGCGCCACAGCGGCCCCGGTTTCATCGGTAAGACGTCCCGTGACGGCGGCGGTCGTCACTCCTTGACCCGCAAGCGGAGGAGCGGCAACGAGGAACGCGAAAGCCAGGAAGGCTCCGACGGACCACAGCACACGTTTCATGGACAGGCTCCGGGAAACGGTCGACATGTCAGATAATCCGCTGCGGATGAATGCAAGGGCGGCGACAAAGATGCCCCCACCCAAGTGCTTGTCAATCAGGCGGGCGTAACGGTCGAATCACGACGAGGTCGCGGAGCGCCGCAGCCAGATGAGGTAGACCGGAATGCCGACCAGGATGCCGATGAACGCGAGACCGGTCGGGCCGGGGTGCTCGAGCAGGGCGTTGCCGAGGATGATGAACGCCGCCACGACGAACAGCACCGGGACCACCGGATACCCCCACACGCGCACCGGGCGTGCGCGGTCGGGCTGTTGGCGGCGCAGCACGAAGACGGCCGCCGCGGCCAGCGCGTAGAAGGGGAAGATCGCTACGACGAACTGATCGGCCAGCTGTTCGAACGTACGGGCCAGCACGAACACCACGCCGAGTGCCGCGGTGAGCAGGATCGCGGTCGAGGGCGTCTGGTAGCGGGGGTGCACCCGGGCGATGGCCCGGAAGAACAGGCCGTCGTCGGCCATGGCGAAGAAGATCCGCGGCGACGTGAGAATCGAGCCGAGCAGCGTGCTGAACGTCGCGACCATCACCACGACCGCCACCAGCCCCACGCCCGCCCGACCGATGAGCAGCTGGGCCGCATCGGCCGCCACCAGCGGCGACTGCGCCATGCGGTCGATCGGCAGGAGGTAGAGGTAGGCGGCATTGACCGACAAATAGATGCCGATCACCGCACAGGTGCCGATAACGAGAGCGCGCGGCAGGTTACGCTGCGGGTCCCGGACCTCTCCGCCCACAAACGACAGATCGCCCCATCCGTCATAGGCCCACAACACCGAGACCAGCGCCAGGCCGAACAGTCCCGGCTGCAGGGAGCCACCGGCCGCCGCGAAATGCCCGAACGCTCCCCCGCCGACCAGGAACGCCAGCAGGACGAGCAGCGCGAGCGCGCCGAATTTCGCGGCCGTGGTCAGGTTCAGGATCAACGCGCTCCACCGCACCCCCACGTAGTTCAGGGCCGCGGTTACGATGATCGCGCCGGCCGCGATGTAGTGTACCGCGCCCGCATACTGGGGGAGCCTGGGATCGAAGCCCAGGGAGCGCAACAGGTATTCGGCGAACGGCGTAGAGATGGCGCCCAGGGCGGACGCACGGATCAGGACGAGCTCGGTCCACCCGAACAGGAACGCCGGCAGACGGCCGAAGCCTTCCCTGATGTAGACGTACACCCCGCCCGAGCGCGGATACATCGCCGCCAGCTCGGCGTAGGTGAGCGCACCGCACAACGCCAGGGCGCCGCCCAGCACCCAGACGCCCAACATCGGCAGTGGCGCGGGGACCCGCTCGGCGATGATCGCCGGCGTGCGGAAGATGCCGCTGCCGATCGTCGACCCCACGAGCACCGCCACGGCGCTCCACAGGCCGAGTCGCCGGGGCAGGCGCTCACCGAATGCGTCGGGCGCGGTGGACATGGGTCGGAGAATATACATTTCCCGTCCTATGACACGACGCCTCCGCTGGCTCGCCTGGGCCGCCGCCATCGCCACCTACCTGCTCATCGTGCTCGGCGCGGTCGTGCGCATCACGGGCTCGGGACTGGGGTGCGGGGACGACTGGCCCGTGTGCCACGGCCGCCTGTTCCCCTCCTTCGACGACCTGACGACCCTCATCGAATGGAATCACCGCCTCGTGGCGGCCATTGTGTCGACGCTGGTGGTGGTGCTGACCGGACTCACCTGGTGGGAAAGGCGAAGAGCACGGAGCACCGAGCAGTCTGCTCCTGGCAGAGGGGGATACCTCGCACTCGGGCTGCTCGTCGTGCAGGTGCTGCTCGGTGCAGTC
>DATDED010000040.1:0-6810 GCA_036523455.1 Gemmatimonadales bacterium | reverse complement strand
CCGGAAGACTGCGTTCACGCCGTCCTGCATCGCGGTGTCGGCGATCAGCTCCATTTCCCGTCGCTTCGCGTCGAATCGTGCGAACCCGATATGCTCCCAGGGGACGAGACGGCGGGTGGTCTCCTGGATATTGGCGAAGGTGCGCGCCAGGTTGAGGTCGGTCACGATGGTGCGCGCCAGCCCTTGCACGAGCAGCAGCTCGTCGGCGTGCACGCCCAGTCGGATCACGTGGGCCGAAACGAGGGTGGCGCCCAGCAACGCCGCCGCCACCAGGACCCACGCGGCTACCGGCAGGGCCGTGTGAAACAGGCGGAACCAGAGCAGGGCGAGCCCGACAGAGGTGGCATAGACAATCGCCTCCCACCGGGCGGTGAGGCGGGCGTCCACCCACGCGACGGAGCGGCTCATCGCGAGCTCGAGATAGTACGAACCGTTGACGACCACCATCATCAGGACGAGGAGCGCCGCGATGGGCCCAATGTTGTCCGGCTCGAGCGCGAGACTGCCCGTCCCGCCACCCAGCCGCTCGTAGATGATACCCACCAGCGCCGAGCCGGCCGTGAGGTGGGCCGCGTTCGAGCCGGCGATGCGCAGCGGCAGCCGGCGGAGCACGACGTCGCCCAGGACGGCGAGCAGTGGCGCGACGACGGCCGCGAACTCCCAGCCGCGCTCGAGCACGGCAAAAGTGGTCACGCCCAGTACGTAGGAGGAAAAACCGTTGCCCGGGAGCGGAATGCCGAAGCGCCTGGTGAGCGCCCCGACCACGACCAGGCCGGTGAGGGTCAGCGCAAAGGTCCCGCCCGTGGCGAGTCGCGCGGTGGCATACCCGGCGAACGCCACGCCGATGGCGGCGAGGGCGCCGAGCGCGACGACGACCGGGACCAGGGTCGTGGGCACCGCTCGGGAACGCGGGAGCGGACTCATGCCGGCCGCGGCATCCTGCGCGAGTGAAGGATGCGCGCAAGCTCTGCCGTGTGGCGCAGCATGTCAAGCACCGCTATCGTTGGGCCCATGCGCGTCACAATAGAATACTGCGTCGTCTGAAACTACGAACCGCGGGCCGCCGGTCTGGCGGCCGAAATCCGTCGGACCTTTCCGGACGCGGAGATCAAGCTGATCGAATCTTCCGGTGGCGTGTTCGAGGTGGAGGCGGACGGACGGCGCGTCTTCTCGAAGAAGACGTCGAAGCGCCACCCCGAACCGGGTGAAGTCGTCCGTCTGCTCCGGGAGGCCGGCACCGGGTCGTGAAGATCGCCATCTCGACGGGTGGTGGGGACGCTCCGGGGCTGAACGCCGTCATCCGCGGAGCGGTGCTCTCGGCGATCAACCGGGGATGGCAGTGCGTCGGAGTGCGTCGCGGCTTCGGCGGACTGCTGGGGGAGGACCTGCTCGTCCCGTTGGGCGCGAGCGAGGTCCGGGGCATCACCCACATGGGCGGCACCATCCTCGGTACCACCAACCGCGGCAACCCCTTCAACTGGCGCGAACAACGCCCCGACGGAAGCTGGAGTGAGCGGGATCGCTCCGATGAGCTGGTGACCGCCTTCCGGGCCTTCGAGTTGGACGCCCTCATCGTCATCGGCGGCGACGGGACGCTCGACATCGCGCGCCGCCTCATGGCCAAGGGCATCCCCATCGTCGGGGTCCCAAAGACGATCGACAACGACGTGGGCGGCACGGTCGCTACCTTCGGATTCGACACGGCGGTGTCCACCGCCACCGACGCCATCGACAAGCTCCACTCCACCGCCGAGAGCCACGAGCGGGTGATGGTAGTCGAGGTGATGGGACGGCACGCCGGTTTCATCGCCCTGAATTCCGGGATCGCCGGGACCGCCGACGTCATCCTCGTGCCTGAGATCCCCTTCGACATCAACCGCGTGTGCGACAAGATCCGCGAGCGGGAAGCGCACGGTCGCCACTTCAGCATCGTGGTGGTGGCCGAGGGAGCGGCCCCCGCCGGAGGACAGGAGAGCTATCTCGATCCCGGACGGCACCGGCTCGGCGGCATTGCCGAGAAGGTCGCCGAGGACATCGAGCGGATCACCGGGAAGGAGACTCGCTCCCTGGTGCTGGGGCATCTGCAGCGGGGAGGTGGGCCCACGACCTTCGACCGGCTGCTGGGGCTGCGCTTCGGGGCTGCGGCCGTGCGGCTCGTCGCCCGGCGACAGTTCGGTATGATGGTGGCGCTGCAGCCGCCGGACATCGTGGCCGTTCCCATCGACCAGGTGCTCTCGCGTCCCAAGCGGATCCCTCTCGATTCCGACGTCATCGCCACCGCGAAGGAGATCGGCATCAGCTTCGGCGATTGACCTCCCGCTGACCTCGGGAAGGGACATGCCTCGGCACCCCCCTCCCGGCTCACTAAACCCAACCGACGTGGTGCCAAAGACTTGTGGCACCGTCCCTGCGTGGCACGGGGCTTCCATTGCCAAAGCGGCGACACAGGAGGAAGCCATGAAACGGATCTTGCTGCTCGCCGGGTTTGCCACGCTCCTCACGGCCGGTACCGCCTCCGCTCAGACGAGCGTTCAGCTGTCTTTTGGGTTCGGGGTGCCGCGCCCGTACATATCGGGCGATGTGTTCATCGGCCGGTCGTTCATTCGACCGGTGTACCGGCCGTACTACTACTACTACCCTCACCGATACCCGTACTACTTCTATGAGCCGCTGCCGCGTTGGTACGGTTCGCCCCGCCGGGTGATCATTTACGAGCGCGATCACCAATTCTATCGTCGTGACTTCGAGCGCGACCGCGATTGGGAGCGGCAGAATGGCCGGCATCGCGGTTGGGACCGGGCCCACGGTCGCGAGCGTGATCGCGACTTCGACCGGGATCGGCGCCACCGCGACCGCGACGACGAACGCTGAGCCTCGAGACAGACGACTTGGAGGCGGCCAGGGCCCGAGCGGCTCCTGGCCGTTTGCTTTTTTCGCCATTGCCTCTTTGAATTGACCTGTGTCTCCGACCCGCGACCACTTCCTCCCCCTCGATCCCCAGGCGTTTCTCGCGGCGGAGCCGGCGACCGGACGCGTCATCGTCATCGCTCCGACCCGCGCGGCGTGCGAGACCATAGAGCTCGCGATGGGACTGCATATCGACACGCTGCTGGAGCGCGAGCACGGAGAGGACCTGCGCCGGCTCGCCGCGTCGGGGCGGGGATTCGGGATCATGGCCGGCACCGGAACCGGCAAGACGCTTGCCATCCGACCGATGGCCGAGCGAATCCTCGGCGCCCCGCTTCGGGTCGGCGTAGTGAACCGCGAGCGGGAAGCGACACCGGAGACGCCGACGTGGAACGTGGTCATTGTGACGACCGGGATCGCCCGTCGCTGGTTTGAAGACGGACTGATCTCCGCGCGCGACACCCTGGTCGTGGACGAGATCCATCAGACGTCCGCCGAGCTGGAGCTGTGCCTGGCGCTCGGCAAGCGTGCGCGGTGCCGCTACATCTGGTTGTCGGCGACGGTGGATCCGAGCTTCTACGCGCGCTATCTCGACTCGGCCGACGTGTTGGAGACCACCGCATTCGATCCGGCGCGCGCGGCGCGGGTGCGGGTCGTGCCGCTGCAGCCGCTCGACTTCCTGGAAGAGCGGTTCGTGCGGCGCGTCCTGAAGGAGCAGCGTGGCGTGGCGGTCTTCGTTCCCACCCGGGCCGAGGTGGAGGAGCTCGCCAGCCGGCTGGGGGCCCAGTGGCCGCGGCTCACGGCGGCCTTCTACCACGGAGGCGAGCCGATCCGCGTCATCCGCCCGTTCCTTGACGGCGAAGTGGAGCGGCCGTTCCTGCTCGCGATGACCGCCGCGGGGCAATCGGCGCTGAACATCCCCGGGCTCGACACCGTGGTGATCTACGATGCCCGCTACGCGAACGTCGTGAACCGGGGTCGCAACGTGCTCACGCGCCTCTATCTGGGCGCGAACGAGATCCTCCAGATGGCGGGACGCGTCCACGGGCGGGTGTCGAACGGCGAGGTGTACATCCTGAGCGACCGCAATCTCGAGTTCGCCGCCCTGCATCCCACTCCACCGGAATTCCAGCTCGCGGGCGACGCCGAGCGTGTCGCGATCACCTGCGCGGCGATGGGGGTGGATGCGGCGGACCTGGACCTCCCGGTGCCGCTGGACCGTCACGCCTATCGCGACGCGGTGCGACTGCTCACCGAGCGCGGGCTCGTCGAGGAGGGGCGGCTCACGCGCTACGGGCGTGCGGTCGAATCGATGCCGGTCGAGCGACCCTGGGGCGAGCTCCTCGTGCATGCGGAAACGGATCTCGTGCCGATCGTCGCCGTGTCGTCCAACATCGATTCGCTGCACCGCATGACACGCGACCCCAGGAACCTGAAGGGACTGATCGTCCCCGGCAGCGACCACCTCACGGCGTACAACATCTTCGCGGAGGCCGTCAACAAGCACGGCTACCTGGGCGAGGTGTATGGCCTGCCGCGCCACCTGTTCCGCGAGACCCTCGAGCGCTGGGCCGAATGGCGCGGCGCGCTCATCAAGGCGCTCGAGGACATCGCCCTGGGGACCGCCTCGGTGTACCGTCAGCTGGAGCGGCCGTTGCCGGAGCGGCTCCCCGTCGCCCGGGAGAAGGAGCTGGCGGCGTTCCAGGACCTCGTGGCTCGCATCCAGCCGTTCGACCTGGTGATCGACGAGGAGACGGCCGACGGCCGTGAGGCCCGGGTGTCGCGTGGCTCGGTGTGCGGCAGTTGGGGGGCTATCGCAGGCAATCTGCGGTACTTCGCCGATCGCTTCGGGAATCCGCGCGCCGGCATCGAGGGCACTCAAGTACCCGAGCGGCTGGTGCGTCGCTACGCCCGCCGTGGTGCGGCGACGGTGGAGTTCGCGGAGGGGCGGGGGGGAGGAGGGCGGGGGCGACTGATCGTCGTGCGCACGGTGGAGTACTTCGGGTTTCTGTTGGAGCGAGAGGAGGAGCTCCTGCCTTCTCCGTTTCCGGCGGCGCTGGCGGATGCGGCCCGGGCGGAACTCGCCGGTGCGCTCGCCGGGGGCCGCACGCCCCATCCCAACCAGCGGGCGGTCCGGCAGGCCCTCGATCTCGCCGCCGAGTACTGGAGGCGATCCGGCGGCACCCTGAGCGCGGTCGCCCCCGAGCAACTCACGTCACGGCTCATCGAGCAGCTGTCGGGGGTAGATAGCTGGGACGCGTTCATCGGTCGGCCCCTGGCGCTGGACGCGGACGCCTTCGTACCGGCGGAGGCATGCAAGCGCCTGGATGCCCTGCCGTCCTCGCTCCACCTGTACGGGGACCGCGTGCCGCTCGACTACGAGCTGGAGCCGGGTGGAGGGGTTGTGCGGCTGCGTCTCAAGGAGGGGCAGGCGCGCCGGCTGCGGGCCGAGGACCTGCCGGACCTCGATCGGCCCCTGCGCTTCAGCGTGCTGCGCGGCCGGCGGCCGGCGGTGCGGGCCGACTCGCTGGAAGACATGCGCCGGCAACTCACGGAGCTGCCCCGGACGGAGCGCGCCCGGCTGGTGCGCGGGGGGCGGCGTCCCCGGCGCCGATGAAACCTTTCGGTGGTACCGATGGTAAGGGGTGCCGATGGACGCGATCGTTCGCGCGGTACTCGAGTCGCTCGAGCAGGGGATCGCGGTGTTCGACGTCGGCGGCGGATTGGTGTACGCCAATACCGCCGCCCGGCGCTTGCTCGCCGCCTCGAAGGGGAACGGCCTGGAAGCCCGGCGCGCCTTGCTGGCTCGACAGGGTCGAAGCGTCCCGCTGCGGGACGGTGAAACGACCCTGGGCGAGGCGGTGCTGATCGGCGGCGATGGCGGCACCGTGACGCTGGCCGAACAGGAGCGGCAGGCCATTCTCGATGCCCTGGCCCTCACGGGGGGCAAGCTGGCCGAAGCCGCGCGACGCCTGGGCATCAGCCGCACCACATTGTGGCGGCGCCTGCGGTCCTACGGCCCGGTCGAGCGTCCTGGCGCGGCCTCCTAGGCCTTTCTAGCTTCCCGGGGCGATGCCCTCCGTCGCCCCCAGCCCCTACATCATCGAGGAGTACGTCCGCTGGTCCGACGTGGACTTCGCGGGGATCATCTTCTACGGCTCCTACGTGCGCTTCTTCGAGATCGCCGAAACGGAGCTGTTCCGCTCCTGCGGCCTGGCGTACAAGGACGTGTTCGACCGCTACGACATCTTCCTGCCCCGGAAAGCGGTGCACAGCGAGTTCTTCCATCCCCCCCGGCTGGACGACCGGCTGCGGGTGGCGACGTACGTCGGGCGGGTGGGCACGACCTCGATGACCCTCAATTTCGACGTGCTGCGCGACGGTGCGCCCGGGCTCGCCGCCGCCGGCTGGATGGTGCTCGTCTGCGTGGACCGCCAGCGCCTCCGCCCACGCCCGCTCCCGCCGGCCCTGGTCGAAGCGCTCGCCCCGCACACGCTCAGCCTGGCCGCCGCGCGGACGGCGCTCGGCGTGGCGGACGCATGAGGCGCCGCGCCGTCGGCTGCCTCGCTGTTGCGCTCGCGGCGTGCGGCAACCCTGCCGAGCCGCACGGGACCGGGCGGGTACACCTCGCGGTTCAGGGAACGACGGACACCGTCCGGTTCGAAGTCCCAGTCATGGCGTGGCGCTGTGCCGGTGGTGGCGGCGTGCTCGTGACCGGCGCCCGGGAGGGTCAAGGCGTGCTGTTGTTGCTCCGGTCCGCAGAGCCAGTCGTCGACACCGGGACGTACGTGCTGTTGACCCGGGCCGACAGTGCCGCCCTGCGGGGAGCGATCGTGGCGATTCGATTCTCGGTCGGGCCGACGTCTCACGGCCTGACGGTGGACGACGGGACTGCCCGAGTAT
>DATDED010000039.1:0-2234 GCA_036523455.1 Gemmatimonadales bacterium | reverse complement strand
GCGGCCACGAGCACGGCCCGGCCCAGCATCGTGCAGGTGCGGTCCGGCATGGACCACGCCTTCTTGGGAGAGGTCGGCTACCGCCACGTGCTCGCCTGGGGGGATCAGCAGCTCTTCGTGGGCGGAGACGTGGCCATGCCCTGGGCCAAGGCGGATGTCCGTGACTATCGACTCCGGGCGACCATGGGCCTGCCATTCGGCGGGGCGCACTGGAAGCTCGCCGGGTGGTTCTCTCCCACGCTGCGCGGCACCGAAAATGCCGCGAGCGAGATGACCGCGCTCGGCGTCGACCTGCGTCTCACGGGTGGCTACTACGCGCCACGCTGGTTCGTCGCGGGCGAGGTGGGGCTCGACTGGATCGCGGCGACGCGCATCACCTTCAGCGACGCCTACCGGACCAACGTGTACCCCGGCGCGAAGGACGGCTGGTACCGCACCCCGGGGGGCACGGCCTACGCGGGGCTGCAAGCCGGCGTGTCGTTCTCGTCCTTCGACGTGATCGTCCGCGCCGGGCACCCGCGCACCACCGCGCTCGATTCGCAGACCGTGCCGTTCTACCTGACCCTGGGCGCCAACGTGGCGCTGTAGCGCTCCGGACGGCGACCCGGAAAACCCGCTGAAAGGTATCCATGATCCCCTCCATCCTCGTGGCGATGCTGGTCTCATCCACAGGCGGCCTGAGCGACGCCGGCTCGGTTCCCCCCCACGCGGGTGCGGAGCCGAGGTCGCTGCCGGTCAACGTGTCGCTGGTGCCGCCGCTGTCCGTCAACTCACTGTTCGAGTACCGAACGGTCAACGCGTTCGCGCTCGATCTCCTGGTCGGGAACTCGGCCGCGCTCGGAGGCGTGCAGCTGAGCGGCATCGGCTCCCGTAACGGCGAGGTCCGCGGGGCGCAGGTCGCGGGCCTCGGGAACTGGGTGGAAGCCGGCGCGTACGGCCAGACCGGCGACGCTCGCGGGGCGCAGGTCGCCGGCCTGCTCAACTGGACCGGCGGTTCGCTGCGCGGCGCCCAGGTCGCGGGCGCGCTGAACTTCGCCGGCCGAGACTCCTCCGGCGCGCAGGTCGCCGGCGCCGTCAACCTCGCCTCCGATCTCGCCGGCGTCCAGGTCGCGGGCGCGGTGAACGTGGCCTCCGGCGCCACGGGCGTGCAGGTCGCGGGCGGGATGAACTACGCCTCGGGCGCGGCCACCGTCCAGGTGGCGGTGGTCAACGTCTCGCGGCAGGCGACCGGCGCGCAGGTCGGCGTCGTCAACGTCGCCGAGGACGCCGACGTGAGCGTCGGCACGTTCAGCTGGGTCACCCGCGGCACCCACGACGCCGCCCTGGCGGCGACGGAGTACGGGGTGCTGGCCGAGGCGGACACCGGGGGGCGCGTCCTGTACGGCATCCTGACCGGCGGCGCCGCATACCATTCGAACCCGCGTCGGTACCTGCTCGGCCTCGGGCTCGGCTGGCGGGCCCTCGCCACCGATGCCGTGGCCGTCGACGTGCAGGCGACGTGGATGCGGATGGTGGACGAGGACGACTGGACCGAGCGGTATCTGTCCTCGGTCAGGGCGGTCGTCACCGTGCGGGTGGCGGGCCCGCTCTCGGTCTTCGCGGGCCCCACGTTCAACGTCTTCGTCGATTCGGAGCCGCAGAAGATCGATCCGGTCGGCTACGGCTGGAAGGTCGGCTCGGACGTGCGGCTCTGGCCGGGGATCCTGGCGGGCCTGCGCCTGTTCTGAGCCCGTCGACCGTCCATGTCGTCGAATCCCTCCTGGAGGTCGTGAGCAGCGGCTCCACCGGGCCCGGGCAGTCGTCGTGTGAAGCGTCGGCAATCGCATCCCAGATGCGGTAGCCTGAGCGCTCATGTGGCCCCGCGAGGGCACTGTGCTGACGGTCTCGAGCCGGGCGCTGGTCGCGGCGTGCGAGCGCCTCGGCCTCGACACCGAGGCCCTGCTGCGGAGCGCCGGAATCCAGCGGGAGAGGCTCGAGGATCCGGACGCGCGCCTGCAGAACCGCGAGGCCGGCGCGCTCTGGGCCAAGGCCTACGAGCTCTCGGGCGATCCGGTGCTGTCGCTGCATGTCGCGGAGGCCTGCCCGGTCGGGGCGTACAAGGTCATCGACTACATGGGGGCGAACGCGCGCACGGCGGGCGAAGCCTTCCGCTACACGGCGCGCTACTTCCCGCTCGTCAACACCGCCGTGCGTCTGACGATCGACGAGTCCGGCGATCCCGTGACGTTCGACGT
>DATDED010000038.1:0-13132 GCA_036523455.1 Gemmatimonadales bacterium | reverse complement strand
GGCTATCACCTCGTCGCGGCGGACGTAGCGGTCGGCCTCGGGTTCGACCGGTACACGTCGCACGGCAAGCTGCGCTACTACGACAACCCGCCGCTCAACAACGTCGCCACCGTGCCGTTCGATCCCGTGAACGAGAGGCAGCTGATCTTCGGCGACGCCGCCTTCCATCTCTCCATCCTCACGATCGGCGCCGAGCTCGGCTGGCAGACGGGTGAGGACCAGAAGCTGAGCACGATCTACAGCGACTTCGATCCCACGGCAGGACATCTCTTTGGCGGCATCGGCCTCCGCTTCGGGTTCTGACGAAGCGCTCGAGCGCTCGGCGATGCAGCGGGCGCTCGAGCTGGCCCGCCGCGGGTGGGGTCGCGTGTTCCCCAATCCGCTGGTGGGCGCCGTCGTGTTGCGCGACCGCATGGTGGTGGGCGACGGCTGGCACGCCGAGTTCGGCGGGGACCACGCCGAGGTCGTGGCGCTGCGCGCCGCCGGAACGCGTGCCGGGGGCTCCACGCTGGTAGTGACGCTCGAGCCGTGCACCCATCACGGCAAGACGCCCCCGTGCACCGACGCGATCCTCGCGGCGGGAGTCGGCCGGGTCGTGGCCGCGGTGCGCGATCCCGATGCCACGGCGCGCGGCGGCCTCGAGCTGCTGCGCGAGGCCGGGCTCGCCACCGCGACGGGGGTGCTGACCGAGGCGGCCGTCGCCCTCAACGCGCCGTTCTTCTTCGTGCGCGAGAACCAGACGCGGCCGTTCGTGGCCCTGAAGCTCGCGACCTCGATCGACGGGCGCATCGCCGACGTGGGCGGCCGCTCGCAATGGATCTCGGGTCCGCAGGCGCGCGACTGGGCGCACTGGCTGCGCGCCGGGTTCGACGCGATCGCGGTGGGCGGCACCACGGCCGGCCGCGACGACCCGCAGCTCACCGTGCGCGGCGGCATCGTGCCGCGGCGCGCACCGGTGCGGATCGTCTTCGACCGCCGCGCCACCCTGAGCCTCACCTCGAAGCTTGCGCGGACCGCGGGCGATCCGCCGACCTGGGTCGTCGCGTCGGAGGAAGCGCCCGCCGAAAACGTCCAGAGCCTCGAGGCGTCGGGCGTGCGCGTGTTCCGGCCGCGCTCGCTCGCCGAAGGACTCTCCGAGCTGCGTGCCGCGGGCGTCGAGTCCCTGCTGTGTGAAGGGGGCGGGGCGTTGGGCGTCGGGCTCATGGCCGACCAGCTGGTGGACCGCCTCTACTGGCTCCAGGCACCGGTGTGGCTCGGGGCGGGCGGAGTGCCCGCATTCCCGGGCGTGGCCGACGCAGAACTGCCCGAGGCGCCGCGCTGGATTCCCGTGGAGCGCCGTCCTCTGGGCGCCGATACATTATTGGTACTGGACCGCCGGCTATGTTTACCGGGATCGTAAGCGCCGTGGGGAAGGTCGTGAAAGCGGCCCGGGAAGGGAGAAGAGGGAAGGGGGAAGGGGCGGTGGTCCTCGAGATCAAAGCCCCGCTCCGGACCCTCAAGCGCGGTGAGAGCATTACGCTCAATGGGGCCTGCCTCACCGTGGAGAAGGTCACCCGGGGCGGGTTCACGGTGCGGGCGGTGGAGACGACGCTCGACCGGACGTTGTTCGGGGAATACCGGGTGGGCCGTACGGTGAATCTGGAGCGTGCCGTGCGCGCGGCCGACCGGCTGGGGGGCCATCTCGTGCAGGGGCACGTGGACGGAGTGGCTACGGTGAGCCGGGTGGAGCCGCAGGGTGAGGCGGTAGTGGTGGATCTGCGGGTGCCCGATGCGGTGCGGGCGGTCTGTATCCCGCAGGGCTCGATCACCGTGGACGGCGTGAGCCTGACGGTGAACGCGCTGCCCGAGGGAGGAGTGGTGCAGGTGTCGCTGATCCCGTATACACGGGAGCACACGACGCTCGGGGCGCTGCGATCGGGCGACCGGGTGCACGTGGAGGGCGACGTGATCGGTAAGTACGTGAGGCAACTATGCCGTTCGGAATGATAGAGCAGGCGATCGCCGACATTCGCGCGGGCAAACTCGTCATCGTGGCCGATGACGAGGCGCGCGAGAACGAGGGCGACCTGGTAGGCGCGGCCGAGAAGATCACGCCCGAGATGATCAACTTCATGGCGACGCACGGGCGGGGGCTCATCTGCCTGCCGCTCCTGCCGGAGCGCTGTCAGGCGCTGGGCCTGCCGCAGATGGCCGAGCACAACACCGAGGCGCACGAGACGGCGTTCACGGTCAGCGTGGATGCCGCGGCACGCTTCGGGGTGACCACGGGCATCTCGGCGGCCGACCGCGCCGCCACGATCCGTGTGGCGATCGATCCCGCGACGGTGCCGCAGGACCTGCGCCGTCCCGGCCACGTGTTTCCGTTGCGGGCGCGGCCGGGTGGCGTGTTGCAGCGGGTGGGGCAGACCGAGGCGAGCATCGATCTCGCCCGGCTGGCCGGGCTGTATCCCGCGGGCGTGATCTGCGAGATCCTGAATCCCGACGGCACCATGGCCCGGCGACCGCAGCTGGAGCGCTTCGCGGCCGAGCACCGGTTGACCTTCGTGACGATCGCGCAGCTCGTGGCGTATCGTCTCGCGCACGAGCGGCTCGTGCATCCGGTGGCCGAGGCGCGGCTGCCCACGCCCTACGGCGAGTTCCGCATCATCGGCTACAGCAACGACGTGGACGCGGCCGAGCACGTGGCGCTGGTGTTCGGCGACGTGCGCGGGCAGAAGAACGTGCTGGTGCGGATGCACTCCAAGTGTCTCACCGGCGACGTGTTCGGGTCGGGGCGCTGCGACTGCGGCTGGCAGCTGCAGAGCGCCCTGCGCACCATCGCGGCCGAGGGGAGCGGCGTCGTGGTCTACCTCGACCAGGAAGGCCGGGGCATCGGACTGCTGAACAAGCTCAAGGCGTACGAGCTGCAGGATGCCGGCGCCGACACGGTCACCGCGAACCTGCAGCTGGGTTTCAAGCCCGACCTGCGCAACTACGGCATCGGCGCGCAGATCCTGTTGGATCTGGGGCTGAGCGCGATCCGGGTGCTCACCAACAACCCCAAGAAGCTGGTCGGACTCGAGGGGTACGGGTTGGAGATCGTGGAGCGCGTGCCCATCGTCCCGCCGCCCTCCGACGAGAACCGCGCCTACCTGGACGTCAAGCGCGACAAGCTCGGCCACCTGCTCACCCACTGACCACCGTGGCGCAGCATCCGCGCGTGGCCATCGTCGTCAGCCGCTACAACGAGCTGATCACCCGCCGTCTGCTCGAGGGGGCACGGGACGCGTTGCGGGAGGCGGGGGTCCCCGACTCGCATGTCGAGGAGTTCTGGGTGCCGGGCGCCTTCGAACTGGCGGTCGCGGCCGAAGAGGCGGCGGTCTCCGGCCGCTTCCGGGCCATCGTCGCGCTGGGTTGCGTGATCCGCGGCGAGACCCCGCACTTCGAGTACGTGGCGGGGGAAGCGGCGCGCGGGCTCGGAAACGTCGCGCTGGCGCATCGTGTCGCCCTCGGCTTCGGTGTGTTGACCACCGAGAATCAGGCGCAGGCGGAAGCGCGGGCCGGCGGCGCCGCCGGCAACAAGGGCTACGAGGCCGCGGCGGCGGCGCTCCAGACGGCGGACGTTCTGCACCGGGTGCGCCGTGGAACGGCCCGAGACTAAGGCGCGCGCCCGCGCGCTGCAGCTGCTGTACGCCTGGGACCTGTCGGGGCATCCCTCGATCGATACCGTCGTCACCCGTCTCGCCAGGACCTACGGGGGGATCCCCGAGGGCTACGACCGCGGCGCGGAGCTTGCGGCGCGGGCGGTGGCGGGGCAGGAGGAGTACGACGCGCAGCTGTCGCGGCTTTCCGAACACTGGCGGCTGGAGCGCGTCGGCGTGGTCGAGAAGAACATCCTGCGTCTGGCCATGGCGGAGCTCGACGAAGGTCGGACGCCCTCGCGGGTCGTGATGGATGAGGCAGTGAAACTGGCCCACTGGTTCGGCGGGGGGCGCTCGCCGGCGTTCGTCAATGGAGTGCTCGATGCGGTGGCGCGGGAGCTGGGCCGGTTGTGAGGATCCTGCTGGTCAACTGGAACGACCGCGAGAACCCGCACGCCGGCGGCGCGGAGATTCACCTGCACGAGATCTTCGGCCGGCTCGCCCGGCAGGGGCACCGCGTGGATCTGGTCGCGAGCGGCTGGGCCGGCGCCGCGGTCACGGCCGAGCTGGATGGCATCCGCGTGCGTCGCGTCGGCGGCCGCATGAGCTTCGCGCTGCTGGCGCGTGGCGCCGTCCGCTCGGCGCTGCGGCGGCCGGATGGGTACGATGTGGTGGTCGAGGACGTCAACAAACTGCCCCTGTACCTGCCGTCGCTCACCGCCCTGCCGTTCTGCGCCATCGTGCCGCACCTCTTCGGGACGACGGCGTTCGTGGAAGCGAGCTGGCCGGTGGCGGCGATTGTCTGGGCGGCCGAGCGGGCGATTCCGCGCGCCTACGCCCGCGCGGCGTTTCATGTCATCAGCAACAGCACCCGGGACGATCTGGTGGCCCGGGGCGTGGCCGCCGAGCGGATCGAGGTGATCTATCCGGGGATCGACGCGACCTGGTATCACCCCGACTCCGGAACACCGCGTGCCGCGCGGCCCACGTTCCTGTACGTCGGCCGCCTGAAGCGTTATAAAGGAGTGGATATCGCGTTGCGGGCACTCGCGTTGGCGCGTGCGGCGGGGGTGGACGCCACCCTCGAGATCGCGGGCGCGGGCAACGACCGCCCGCGGCTGGAAGGGGAGGTGCGGCGGCTGGCGCTGACGGACGCGGTGCGCTTCCTGGGTTTCGTGTCGGAGGAGGAAAAGCGCCGCCTGCTGCGCTCGGCGTGGGCGGTGGTCTTCCCCAGCCCCAAGGAGGGGTGGGGCATCTCGAACGTCGAGGCCGCCGCCTGCGGGACGCCGGCGCTGGCCTCCGACAGTCCCGGCCTGCGTGAGACGGTCCGCCATGGTGAGACGGGATTCCTCGTGCCGCACGGCGACGTGGCCGAGCTGGCGCGGCGGATCGGCGAGCTGGCCCGGGATCCCACGCTCGTGGCGCGCCTGGGAGTCGGCGCACGGGCGTTCGCCCTCCCGCTGACGTGGGACCGCGCGGCCCAGGCGACCGGCGCCCATCTCGAGCGGGTCATCGCGCAACGGAGGTGAATGCATGCACATCACCGTCACCGCCCGCCACTGCGACGTGACGCCCGATCTGCGCCTGCGGGCCCGGGCCCTCGTGGAGCGGCTCGCGAAGGTCGCGCCGCGGCCGCACGACGGACAGGTGATCTTCAGCGAGAATCACGGCGTGGCCGCGGCGGAGCTGCGGCTGCATACCGCGCGCGGCGTCGTGTTCGTGGGACGGGCCGAGGGGATCGACCACCGCACGGCGCTGGACCGGGCGGCGGCGCGGGTGCGCCGCCAGCTCGACAAGTCGCCCGCCAAGCGTTCCGGACCGGCGCGGCGGCGCTCGGTGGCGCGCGAGGCCGAGTGAGCCAGCGGCCCCGCGTTCGCGACCTCCTGGCGCGCAAGGGCGCACTCGAGCTCGAGTCGCTCACCGGCGAGCAGGGACTCGATCGCGAGATCCCCTCGTCGGAGGCGTCGAGTCCGGGGCTCGTGCTCGCGGGGTATACGGCGCGCTTCGTCGGTGACCGGATCCACATTCTGGGCGAAACCGAGATCAGCTACCTCGGCTCGCTCGAGCCCGCCGAGCGGCGCCGCGCCCTGGAGCTCTTCTTCAAGTTCGACCTGCCGTGCGTCGTGATCACCAAGTCGCAGGAGCCGCCAGCCGAGCTGCTTGAGCTGGCGGGCACGCGGCAGGTGCCGGTCATCCGCACCTCGCTCAAGACGGCCGAGTTCTACCGCCGCCTGAAGCCGTACCTGGACGATGTGTTCGCGCCCGCGACGACGCTGCACGGCTCGCTCGCCGACGTGTACGGCGTCGGGCTGCTGTTCATGGGCCGCTCCGGGATCGGCAAGAGCGAGTGCGTGCTCGATCTGGTGGAGCGGGGTCACCGACTGGTGGCGGACGACATGGTGCACGTCACGCGCCGCGGCGTGGACATCCTGATCGGTCGTGGCCACGAGATGGCGCGCCATCACATGGAGATCCGCGGCATCGGATTGATCGACATCAAGCAGCTGTTCGGCATCCGGGCGGTGCGGCAGCAGAAGCGGATCGAGGTCGTGGTGCAGCTGGAAGACTGGGATGCCGCGCGCGAATACGACCGGACCGGCCTCGATACGCAGCAGACCACCATCCTCGGCGTCGCCGTGCCGCTGGTGACGGTGCCGCTCAACCCGGGAAAGAATCTCACGGTGATCTGCGAGATCGTGGCCATGAGCCACCTGCTGCGCTACAGCGGCGTGGACGCGGCCAAGAACTTCAACGACCGTCTGATCCGTCAGATGAACGAGCGGGCCTCGCTGCGGGAGTATCTCGAAGAGGACTATGAGTGAGCTGCGGGGGGTCGTCGTCTCGCACGCCGAGCTCGCGGCGGCGCTGGTCACCGCGGTGCGCGCGATCAGCGGCGTGGACAGCGCGCTGGTGGCGGTCAGCAACGAGGGCTGCGACCCGCGGGCCCTGGCCGCGCGCATCGAGGCGGCCATCGGCGGGGTGCCCTCGGTGTTGTTCGTGGACCTCCCGGGCGGCTCCTGCCTCACCGGCGCCATCCGCCTCGCGCACGACCGCAGCGATATCGCGGTGGTCACGGGCGTGAACCTCGCCATGCTGCTCGACTTCGTGTTTCACCGTGACAACTCGCCCGCGGAAGCGGCGCGACGCGCCATGGACGCCGGCGGGCGCGCGATCCGCACTCCCTCCGCATGAGCCTCGCCCTCGTCCGTCTCGACGATCGCCTGATCCACGGCCAGGTGGTGGTGGGATGGGGACAACCCCTCAACGCCGCGTTCATCGTGCTGGTGGACGACGAAGTGCGCGGCAGTGAATGGGAGCAGGACCTCTACCGCATGGGCGTCCCGGCGAACATGGAGGTGGTGTTCGCGTCGATCGGCGAGGCGGAGCGGCGGCTCTCCGAATGGGAGGCCGACGACCGGCCCGGTATTCTCCTGACCGGGGACATCGACACGATGGCGGCCGTCGTGGCCGCCGCAGCGGGGCGCATTCGCCGCGTCAACGTCGGCGGGGTCCACCACCGCGCCGGTCGCACCGAGCGGCTGCGCTACGTGTACCTCACCGAGGAGGAAGCCGGCAAGCTGCGCCGGCTCGCCACCAACGGCGTCGAGGTCTCGGCGCAGGACGTGCCCACCGCCCGCGCCGTTCCGATCGCGGAGTTCCTGTGAGCGAGCTAACGCTCGCCCTGCTCCTCGTCTGGGGCACGCTCGTTGGACTCGATCTCGTGAGCGTGCCGCAGATGATGATCGCGCGCCCAATCGTGGCCGGTACGTTCGCCGGGCTCCTCGTCGGCGATCTCGAGACCGGACTGCGTCTGGGGATCGTGCTCGAGCTGTTCCAGTTCGACGTCCTGCCGTTCGGCGCGGCCCGCTATCCCGAATACGGCCCGGCCACCGTCGTAGCGGTGGCCACCGCCCACTGGCTCGGCCGCACCGACGCGTGGGGCATCGGTACAGGGCTCGGGCTGGTGATCGCCTTGTTCGCCGGGAGCACGCTGCACTGGCTGCGTACCGCCAACGCCCGCGCCGTGCGCGGGGCGGCGGCGCAGCTCGAGGCCGGAGACGCGCACGTGCTGGCGCGGATCCACGCGGGCGGTCTGGCGCGCGACGTGACCCGCGCCGCCCTCGTGACCGCGACCGGCCTCGCCGCGGGGTGGCTGCTCTGGCGCGCCGGCGCCGCGCGCCTTCCTTCGCACGTCTTCGCGCTCACCTCGGCGCTCGGCGGCGGCGCGGCGCTGGCAGCCGGCGTCGCCGGTCTGCTCCGGATCGTGAGGCCGGGCGCGGGGCTTCGCTGGTTCGCCGCCGGATTGGCCGGTGGGGTGATGGCACTGTGGATCGCGTGACCCCGCCGCCGGCTCCGCCGCTGCGCGCGTCGTTCCTGCGTCTCTTCACGGTGCAGGCGTCGTGGAATTACGACCGCCTGCTGGGGGTCGGGATGGGCGTCGCGGAAGAGCCGCTGTTGCGCGCGTTGAAGGGCGAGTCGGCGGACGGCGCCGCCTACCGGGCCGCCGTGGCGCGTGGGGCGCGGTTCTTCAACGCCCATCCGTATCTGTGCGGCCTGGCCGTCGGGGCCACGGCGCGCGCGGAATACGACGGGGCGCCGCCCGAAGAGGTGGAGCGGCTGCGCGCCGCCTTGTGCGGTCCGTTGGGCGCCCTGGGCGACCGGCTCGTCTGGGCCGGATGGCTGCCGCTGCTCTCGACCGCGGCGGTCGCCGCGGTCGCCCTGGGTGCCCGCTGGTGGGCGGCCGTGGTCTTCCTCCTGGTCTACAACGCCGGGCATGTGGCGTTGCGCTGGTGGGCGCTGCGCGCCGGATGGGCCGCGGGTACCGGCGTGGCCAGCGCGCTCCGTCACCCGGTGCTGCAGAGACCGCTGGCGTTCATCGTGCCGGCCATGGCGTTCGTCGCCGGCGTCTGTCTGCCGCTCGCGGCGGGCTGGCTGGTGCGGCCGTTCCCGCTCGGGCTGGTGGTGGCTGGCGCCGCGGTGGCGGCAGCCGCGGTGACGCTGCTGCGTTGGCTGCCGGGTCGCGTCAAATCGCTGTGGCTCGGTCTGGCGGCGGTGGCGCTGGGGATGGTGGGGGGGTGGCTGTGGCGATGATCGAGCGGGAGGCCCGCATCGTGAATCCGCTCGGGCTGCACGCGCGGCCCGCGGCGGAGTTCGTGAAGACGGCGAGCCGGTTCAAGAGCGCAATCCAAGTGAGCAAGGATGGGCTCAGTGTCAACGGCAAGAGCATCATGGGGGTGATGATGCTCGCCGCCGAGCGCGGCTCGTCCATGAACATCCGGGTCGAGGGCGAGGACGCCGAGGTCGCGATGGAGGCGTTGCTGGCCCTCGTCGCCGCGGGATTCAACGAGATGCACCTGACCGGCTCGGACGCGGACCTCGAGGACGTCGACGACGACCCCGCCGAGGAGGCGCGTCCGTGAGCGGGCGGCTGCTGCGCGGCGTCGGGGTGTCGCCCGGGATCGCGATCGGGCCGGCGCTGGTCGTGGCATCGTCGCTGCCGGACGTGCCGCACAGGGTGATACCGCGGTCGCAGGTGGGGAAGGAAGTCCGGCGGCTGCGCGCCGCCGTCCGCGACGTGCAGCGCCACGTGAGCGAGATCAAGGAGCGCGCCGCGCAGCGCGCCGGCCCCGACGAAGCCCGCATCTTCGATGCGCAGATCCTGATGCTCGAGGACGAGGACTTCGTCGGGGCGATCGAGGACCTGATTCGCGAGAATCACCTCACGGCGGAGAAGGCGTTCGAGTTCAAGGCCCTGGAGCAGCGCGATGCCTGGATGAGCGTCGGCAGCGCGCGCCTCAAGGATCGCATCGTGGATCTGAACGGCGTGATGATCCGCGTCGTCCGGCACCTCATGCACCTGGGCAACGAGGACCTGGAGGGGCTCACTCAGCCGTCCATCGTGGTGGCGCGTGAGGTCTACCCCGGTCTCACCGTGCAGCTCGATCGCTCACTGGTGATCGGGATCGCCAGCGAGGAAGGGACGCGCACCTCGCACGCCGCCATCCTGGCCCATTCGATGGGCATGCCGGCCGTGATGGGGATCGTGGGCGCGCTGGGTCGCATCACGTCCGGCACCATGCTGCTGCTGGACGGGACGCGCGGCACGGTGCTGCTCGATCCCACGCCGGCGGAGCTCGCCGAGGCGAAGGCGCTCGGCCTTCGCGACCAGGCGCGGGGGATCGAGCTCGAGCGCGGCGTGAGTCTCCCCGCCGTCACGACCGACGGCGTGCGCGTGGCGCTGCGCGGCAACGTGGACCTCCCCGAGGAGATCGACGCGGCGCGCGCCCACGGGGCCGAGGGCGTCGGCCTGCTGCGCACCGAGTTCTTCATTACGGGACATACGTCTCTCCCGAGCGAGGAGGAGCAGACCCGCTACTTCTCCCGGGCCGGCCGGGCGTTCCCCGGTCATCCGGTCGTGATCCGGAGCTACGACCTCGGCGGCGACAAGTTCCCGGCCGCTTTCCAGGCGCCGTATGAGGCCAACCCGTTCCTTGGCTGGCGGGCGATCCGCGTCTGCCTCGACCATCCCGACCTGTTTCGCGGGCAGATCCGCGCCGTGTTGCGCGCTGCGGCGGACGCGGACATCCACCTCATGATTCCCCTGGTGACGCGTCTGGCCGAAGTGCAGCGCACCCGGGAGCTGGTGGCCGAGGAGGGCACCGCGCTGGCGCGGGAGGGTGTGCGTGCGGCGGCCATGGTGCCCGTCGGGGTGATGGTGGAAACGCCCGCCGCCGCGGTACTCGCCGACCGGTTCGCCGCCGAGAGCGACTTCCTGAGCGTGGGGACCAACGATCTCACGCAGTACACCCTCGTCGTGGACCGCGGCAACGCGCGGCTGGCCGAGCGTTTCACTCCGCACGACCCGAGCGTGCTGCGCCTCCTCAAGCAGATCGCGGACGCGGCGTGCGCCGCGCGCAAGCCCGCCAGCGTGTGCGGCGAGATGGCCTCCGACCCGCTGTCGGCCTTCCTTCTGATCGGGCTGGGGTATGAGACGTTGTCGGTGGCGCCGCCCGCGTTGCCGCGCATCCGGTGGCTGGTGCGGCAGCTCAGCCGCGGGCGCGCCGCCGCGGCCGCGGCCGCCGCGCTCGAAGCCCGCACCGAGGTCGAAGTGCTGGAGATCCTGCGGGCGGGTGTCGCCGCCTGTGGTGTGGATCCGTTGCTGCTCTGATATGCACAGCCCGGTTGCCCGACGGTCGGGCCCGGGCTACACTTGAACCCTCGACGCTCCCCCAAGGCACCGATGCCCTCCACTCGACACGTCTTCACATCCGAATCCGTCACCGAAGGCCATCCGGACAAGATCGCCGATCAGATCTCCGACGCGGTTCTGGATGCCATTCTGACCAACGATCCCACGGCCCGCGTGGCGTGCGAGACCCTCGTGACCACCGGGATGGCCGTGGTCGCGGGAGAGATCACGACGAGCTGTTACGTCCACATCCCCGACATCGTTCGCGGCATGATCCAGTCGATCGGCTACACCGACGCGAACTTCGGCTTCGACGCCCAGACCTGCGCGGTGCTCACGAGCATCGACCGCCAGTCCGGCGACATCGCGATGGGGGTGGACACGGGTGGGGCGGGCGACCAGGGGATGATGTTCGGCTACGCGACCAATGAAACCGAGTCGCTCATGCCGCTCCCCATCATGCTGGCGCACCGGCTGGCCGAGGAGCTGGCGGCGGCGCGCAAGCGCGGAGAGCTGCCCTGGCTCCGTCCCGACGGCAAGACCCAGGTCAGCGTGGTCTACGAGGGTGACCGCCCGGTCGGCATCGCCAAGGTGCTGGTCTCCACCCAGCACGCCGACAAGGTGGATAACGCCGACCTGCGCAGCGGGGTGATCGATCGCGTCGTGAAGCCGGTGCTCTCGCGCGAGGGATTCGAGGTCGCCCCCGCGGACGTGCTGGTCAATCCCACCGGCCGCTTCGTGGTCGGCGGGCCGCAGGGCGACGCGGGGCTCACCGGCCGGAAGATCATCGTGGACACCTACGGCGGCATGGCACGCCACGGCGGTGGAGCGTTCAGCGGCAAGGATCCCTCCAAGGTGGACCGCTCGGCGACCTACGCGATGCGCTGGGTCGCGAAGAACATCGTGGCTGCGGGTCTGGCCCGTCGCTGCGAGTGCCAGGTGGCCTATGCCATCGGCGTGAAGGAGCCGGTGTCGGTGATGGTCGAGACGTTCGGCACCGGCACCGTCCCGGACGGGGCGCTCGAGGACGCCGTGCGCGAGGTGTTCGACCTCACACCGGCCGGCATCATCACCGCGCTGCAGCTGCGCGCCCCGATCTACCGTCCCACGGCGACCTACGGCCACTTCGGCCGGCCGCCGCAGACCCGCCGCGTGGGTGACCAGGATGTGCAGTTCTTCGGGTGGGAACAGACCAATCGCGTGGAAGACCTGCGGCTCGCGGTGCAGCGATCCGCTCACTACCAGACCGCCAAGGTGAGGGCATGACCGCGACCGCTCCGCACGCCGCTTCCGATGTGAAGGATCTCTCGCTCGCCGACGCCGGCCGGCGCCGGACCGAGTGGGCCGAGCGCTCCATGCCGGTGCTGCGCCAGCTGCGCGAGCGGTTTGCGAAGGACAAGCCCCTCGCCGGCCGGCGGCTCTCGGCGTGTCTGCATGTCACCACGGAGACCGCCAACCTCGCCGTCACGCTCCAGGCGGGCGGGGCCGACGTGGCATTGTGCGCCTCGAACCCGCTGTCCACGCAGGACGACGTGGCGGCCCATCTGGTGCGCGACCACGGGATCAAGGTCTACGCCATCAAGGGCGAGGACCACACGACCTATTACGAGCACATTCGTGCGGCGCTCGCGCACCGGCCCGACATCACCATGGACGACGGCGCCGACCTGGTGAGCGCGCTCCACATGGTGGCGCTCAACCGCCTCGACGACCTGGCCCCGCCGGTGCGTCGCTGGGTGGAGACGCTGTCGCCCGCCGACCGCACCGCGCTGGTGCGCGGTGTGATCGGCTCCACCGAAGAGACCACCACGGGGGTGATCCGGCTCAAGGCGATGGCGCACGACCGGGTGCTCGCCTTCCCCGTGATCGCGGTGAACGACTCCGACACGAAGCACCTGTTCGACAACCGCTACGGCACTGGCCAGTCGACGCTCGACGGCATCCTGCGCGCCACCAACCTCCTCATCGCGGGGAGCACGGTGGTGGTGGCGGGGTACGGATGGTGCGGGCGCGGCTTCGCGCAGCGCGCGCGTGGCGCGGGGGCCAACGTCATCGTCACCGAGATCGACCCGATGAAGGCGCTCGAAGCCCAGATGGACGGCTTCCGGGTGGCCACGATGGCCGAGGCGGCGCCGGTCGGGGACATCTTCGTGACGCTCACGGGCAACCTCCACGTGGTGCGGCTCGAGCATATGCGCCTCATGAAGGACGGCGCGGTGATTGCGAATTCCGGGCATTTCAACGTCGAGATCGACCTCGAGGGACTGGCCCGCGAGGCCCAGGGGCCGACCCCGCTGCGCGACAACGTGGACGAGTGGCGGCT